>NZ_RZSB01000919.1:0-2084 GCF_004023285.1 Mesorhizobium sp. M2A.F.Ca.ET.067.02.1.1 | reverse complement strand
AAGAAGGAGGATTCTTCCTCCAGCTCGCGGCGGCGCAGCTGCGCCGTCTTCTCGTCGATCATGCCGGCGGAGAGATCGGCGTCGATCGACATCTGCTTGCCGGGGATGGCGTCGAGGGTGAAGCGCGCGCCGACCTCGGCGATACGGGTGGCGCCCTTGGTGATGACGATGAAGTTCACCACGATCAGGATCATGAAGACGATGAGGCCGATGACGAAGTCGCTCGACATCACCAGCTTGGAGAAGCCGGAAATGACATAGCCCGCGGCATGCGTGCCCTCATTGCCGTGCGACAGGATCATGCGCGTGGTGGCGATGTTGAGCGATAGCCTGAGCATCGTGGCAATCAGCAGCACGGTCGGGAAGGACGAGAAGTCAAGCGGGCGCTGGATCCACAGCGCCACCATCAGGATCAGAACGGACAGCGCGATCGAGAAAGCGAGGCCGATATCGATGAGGAAAGCCGGGATCGGCAGGAACAGCACGGCCAGGATGACGACGATGCCCAGCGCGAAGAAGACGTCGCGGCCGTTCTTCGCCACCACGCCGGACGGGAGTGTTTCGCTGATCGCCATGTCGTCCCCAAATCAAGACCCGCCACGCACAGGTCAGGCCCTTGACCGTAACCCTCCAAGCTTGCGCGAAGGTGGGACAGCGGCTACGGGACCTTGCCACGGTCTTGCGAAAGGATGGCAAATGCTTCTGATCACCGGCACGGTTCGACTGCCGGCCGAAAGGTTCGAACAGGCAAATCCGGCGATGCAGCGAATGATCCTGGCGAGCCGCGCCGAGCCGGGCTGCCTCCACTATTCCTATGCGCAGGATGTGCTGGATGCCGGGCTCATCCATGTTTCGGAAGCCTGGAGCGACCGCGCCGCGCTCGAAGCGCATTTCAAATCGGCGCATATCGCCGAGTGGCGCGCGAGCTGGGCTGAGCTCGGCATCGGCGACCGCAAGCTTACGCTTTTCGAGACGGATGGCGGCGCGCCGACTTGAGAGCCTCGGCTTTCTGGCTAAGGTCGCGTAGGAGGGCAGTCTGGCGGTTACCTACACTCAGGGCCAGACCTGGTTCGAAGCGCCGGGCGCGATCCACGCCTTCGCCGAGAACGCCGGCGCGGCCGAGCCGGCCGAGCTGCTGGCGATCTTGGTCGCGGAGGACAACGGCGGCCCGCTGACCATCCCGGCAGCTGATTAAATCTATTGCCTTTGTCGCGGCGGAAGCCTTCTTAACGCTAATTCGCGCAACGCCAAATTGGCGCCACATGCGGTCGGCATTGCGATTGCCACGCAAAGCCGCCGCGCGTATCAGGCACGGCAGTCTTTTCTTTCGCATACCGGCGAGCCGTTCCGTTGCCTGCCAGAAACGACCCACAAGTCTTCGCCCGCCGGCTTCGCGCGGTGCTGATCAGCTCGATCCCCGTGCTCGAGGCGCGCGGCATCGTCATCGTGCTGATGGCCGGCATGGTCGGCGCCATCGCGGGCGCGCTGGTCACCGGCATGAGCGCGCTGGTGCAAGGCATGCACTATCTGCTGTTCGACGTGCAGCCGGGCGGCCGGCTTTCGGCGATGTTCTCGCTCGCCGATCCGGTGCAGGCGATGTTCCCGGCGATCGGCGGCCTGCTGCTCGGGCTTTCCGTCATTTGGCTCAGAAAGCGCAAGTTCCGCACGCCGGTCGACCCGATCGAGGCGAACGCGCTCTATGGCGGGCGCATGTCGCTCACCGACACGTTCATCATCGTGGCGCAGACGATGATTTCCTCCGGCTTCGGCGCCTCGGTTGGATTGGAAGCCGGCTACACGCAGATCGGCTCCGGTATCGCTTCCAGGCTTGCCCGCGCCTTCCGGCTGCGCCGCAACGATGTGCGCATCCTGGTCGGCTGCGGCGCGGCCGGCGCCATCGCCGCCGCTTTCGATGCGCCGCTGACCGGCGCCTTCTACGGTTTCGAGCTGGTCATCGGCATCTACTCGGTCGCCAATGTGGCGCCGGTGATGACGGCGGCGATCTCGGCGTCGCTGACGGCGGCAATGTTCGGCGGCGTGCCGTTTCCGCTGGAATTGTCGGGCCTGCCGAATTTGACCGCCAG
>NZ_RZSB01000918.1:0-2088 GCF_004023285.1 Mesorhizobium sp. M2A.F.Ca.ET.067.02.1.1 | reverse complement strand
CCCCACAGGACATCGAGGACAATCTCGTCGGCATCCGCCGCAATTTCGCGCCTTACCTGAAGTTCGGCAGCGGCCCCGGCGACGCGGTCATGGTCAACAACGCCGACTGGCTGATGGAGATCAACTACGTCAATTTCCTGCGCGACGTCGGCCGGCACTTCTCCGTCAACCGCATGCTCGCCTTCGACAGCGTGAAGCTCAGGCTCGACCGCGAGCAGTCGCTGTCCTTCCTTGAGTTCAACTACATGATCCTGCAGGCCTACGACTTCGTCGAGCTCTACAAGCGCGTCGGCTGCCGGCTGCAGATGGGCGGCTCGGACCAGTGGGGCAACATCGTCAACGGCATCGACCTCGGCCACCGCATGGAGGGCGTACAGCTCTTCGCCATGACCACGCCGCTGCTCACCACCTCGTCCGGCGCCAAGATGGGCAAGTCGGCCTCGGGCGCAGTCTGGCTCGACGGCGACATGCTGAGCCCCTACGAATTCTGGCAGTACTGGCGCAACACCGAGGACGCCGATGTCGGCCGCTTCTTGAAGCTTTACACCACGCTGCCGCTGGAGGAGGTGGCGCGGCTGGAAAAGCTCGGCGGCTCGGAAATCAATGAGGCGAAGAAAATCCTCGCCACCGAGATCACGGCCATGCTGCACGGCCGCGAGGCGGCCGAAATGGCAAGCGAGACAGCGCGCAAGACCTTCGAGGAAGGCGCGCTCGCCGACACGCTGCCCAGCGTCGAAGTCGCCAAATCGGACCTCGAAGCCGGGATCGGCATCCTGGCGCTGTTCGTAACAGCCGGGCTGGCCGGCTCGAACGGCGAAGCGCGCCGGCATATCCAGGGCGGCGCGGTGCGCATCAACGATCAGCCCTTGACCGACGACCGGCGCATCGTCACGTCCCTGGACCTCGGCCCGGAAGGCGTGGTGAAGCTCTCGCTCGGCAAGAAGAAACACGTGCTGGTGCGGCCGATCTGATCGACCGCGCCCTCTCGATCGCCGTCCTTCCCGAACCGGAGACCGCTTTTCGGGATCGAGTTTACCGGTACTCGAAGATCGAGCGGAATATCCCGGGCGCCACCACCGATAGCGGATTGATGTTGAGGGTCGGCTTGTTGGCATTGCCGCGCAGCCGGTAGGTGACGCCGATCAGGCCGCGGTCGCGTCCGTTGCCGAGCAGCGGCCCGAACAGCGGCAATTCGCCGAAGATACGGTTCAGACCGTAGACCGGCATGAAGGTGCCGGTCATGTCCATGTTGTTGTTCGGATCATAGAGCGTTCCCTGGAAGGTCGTGCCGATACGTGGACCGCGCAGCAGGCCGTTCGCCAGCCTCAGATAGCCGGACCCCTTGTCGATCTCGGCGAAGCCGCGCTCGAACTGCACCCTGGACGTATCGATATTGCCCTTGACGGCCTCGTTCAGGCTGCGCGTATCGCCGGCCGGCGTGGTCGATACGATCGAGGCCAGCTTGGGCTCGTTGACGACATAGAAGTTGCGAGCATCCACCTGTCCCTTCATCGGCCCGTCGGCGGCGCCCGAGAGCGAGAGCGTGATCGCGCCGCCTTCCATATGCTCGTAGACGTTGAGGAAACGCAGGATCGCGCCGGCGTCGGCCGACTTCACCCTGAGCACCCGGCCGCCTTCGCTGGTGGTGTTGTTGATCGTGATCGGGGCGCCCGAGCTTGCCGCGGCGGTGACGTTGAGCCCGTTCACTCGCGATCCGGCCGCGCTGTATTCGAGCTTCAGATTGGAAAGCACCTCGTCGTGGAAACCGGTCAGCGATGCCACATCGGCGCTCACCGAGATCGCGTCGCTGCCGGCGCCTTTGGTGGCGGTGTCGACATCGGAGGTGAACTGCTTGATCAGCGAGCGGGCGTCGAGCGACGCGCCGCTGACGTCGACCGCGTAGCTCTTGCCGGCGCGCTTGACCGAAACGGCAACGTCGTCGCCTCGGTTCAACGCAACCTTGCTGAAGCGGGCCGCAGACAACGCGCCGTTGACCAGCGTCACATTGCCGTCGATCGAAAAGCTTTTTCCGTCGAGAGCGAAATCCGACAGCGTGGTTGTGCTGCCGGACTTTGCCATGTTGAATGC
>NZ_RZSB01000917.1:0-2091 GCF_004023285.1 Mesorhizobium sp. M2A.F.Ca.ET.067.02.1.1 | reverse complement strand
CCACCAGAGCCGATGGTCACGGCAGTCGATGCAAGCGAGTTCAGGAAGCCGATCGTCGTGCCGCCTGCACCGCCGCCGCTTTCGCTGCCGCTGCCCGTACCGGTCGTGCCGCCAGCGCCACCAGCCGTGACGAAGACAATGCCGCGCGTGGCGCCTGCGGTCGGCGTATAGGTGCTCGAGGCAGTCTTTACCTGGACATTGACGAGGGTGCCGGCAGCAGCGGCCGCCGCAAATGCCGTGCTGGCGATCTGCGCGCTGCTCGTGCCTGCCGCTGCAGTCGGAGCGGTGGGCACGCCGCTGAGTGCCGGACTCACCAGCGTCTTGTTGGAGAGCGACTGCGCCGAGGACAGGTCAGTGACTATCGTCGTATCGATCGCGAACTGCGTGCCTGCCAGGGTGAGGCCGTTGCCGGCTGTGTAGGAACCGACGCCCGCCGTCTGGGCGAACGTGATCGGGTCGGTGCCAATGACCGGGTTTTCCTTGGCATTCTGCGTCCAAGTCGTGGCGCCCTGCGTCGCTCCACCCGTCACGAACGTCTGGTCGCCAAGATCGATGTCGGCGGAGAGATTGTAGTAGGTCGCACGCGACAGGACGAAAGGCGCGCCTGCGCTACCTGTCGCTGTGACCGTGTAGATGCCGTTCTGGAACGACGAGGCCTGGTTCTTGACCAGGATCACGTCGTTGAGGTTCGCGGCGACGCCGTCGACCGTCAAAGCACCGTTGGCAGAGGCGGTGAGCGTGGCGCCGACGCCGGATGCTCCGTTGGCATAGGTGACCGCCGGAAGCGCGGTGGTCGTGGCAAGCCGGGGCGCTGGCAGCGTCGTGGTGGCGAAGATCGCGGCCTGCACATAGGCCGTCGTTGCCAGCTTGGTCGAGTTGTCGCCGGGCGTCTGCGTGACGGCGGTCGAGGCCGAGCCAAGGGCGACGGTCGGGTTTGTGGCGAAGACAAGCGGACCGCTACCGGTCTCGTCGACCATCGCCGCGGCCAGCTGGGCGCTCGTGCCGCCGGCAAGAAAGGCCAGCATGTTTGCGGCAAGGCCCGAGACGTCGCTAATTGCAGGCTGCGCGAACGTCGGGTTGCCGCTGGTATCGACACCCGTCCCGAACTGATGGGGAGGAGCCGCCGCAGATTTCACGCCACCAAGGGCCACGGGCTGCGGCGTGGGTAGATCAGCCCCGATCAGCGCTCGGAATGCGGGCACTCCGCTTCCGAAGGCTGGAGTAGCCAGGATGAGGTTGGGGAGTTGCGATGCGAGCGAGATTCCGCTGTCCGCAAGGTCAGTGCCGCCCGTCGTGGAGAAAACGGGAATGTCCCCCACCACGGAGTTCGAAGGCCCTACGATGGTGCCGTTGGCAATCGGTCCGATCGTTTTCCCGCCGATCTGAAAGAAGAGCCCAAAGATGGTCATCCAGATCTGGCCGTCGACCGGCACTCCCGGAGCAGCGCCAGGAGGGATGCTGAATCCAGCGCCGTCGGACGTGGAGGCCTGGGTGTTGAGCGGCCCCTGCATCGTGTCGCCGCCCCGGTTGACCGGGGTATAGCCGAGCGCGTCCTGCTTCTGCGAGAACAGATAGCTCCACTGGCCAGCGGTCAGGACGTTGCCGTAGCTGAAGGGATTCATTTGTCCCAATCCGAATGTGTGTGAGTGGTTGGCTTACGCGAGGGCGACGATGCCGCGATCAGTCGAATTCGAAGATGACGACCACACCGTTGCCTCCGGCCCCGCCGGCGCCGCCGCCGTCGCCACCACCGCCGCCGCCGCCGAGGGAGCCCGGGCCACCGGGTACCTGGACGCCGGTCGAAGGTGTTGCGCCGCCATAACCGCCGCCGCCCCAGAACGAGGTGCCCCCGCAACCGCCTTCATGGCCTGAACCGGGCGAGCCGCCACCGCCGTGGATCAAGAGGGTTCCGGCGGTTCCGGTCCCCACCCCTTGGCCGCCCGCTCCAAATGAGTTGGTGCCGCTGGAAGAACCGCCAATGCCGCCGGTAGCGACGGCAAGAGCGCCGAAAGAGGTTGTTCCGCCGGAACCGCCGATGAGATCCGAACCGGAAGATGGATTGGGGACGCCGCCGGCGCCGAACGTGACGGT
>NZ_RZSB01000916.1:0-2094 GCF_004023285.1 Mesorhizobium sp. M2A.F.Ca.ET.067.02.1.1 | reverse complement strand
GCGCAGCTCTGGCAACGCCAGTCGGGCGGCTTCTTGCTCGACGAGGCGCCGGCCGAGGCCGCCAACGACATCGGGGCCAAGGGTCAAGCTGCAGAATGATGGCCACCGCATGATGACAGCCGTCTATCGCTGGTTCGAGCGTTGGGTCTATCCGTTCCGCGAGCCGGCGAACCTTCGGCCACCGACCGGTGTCGGCGGCTTCCTCTGGCACTATGTCGGACAGGCGAAGCTTGCCTTCTTCGCCATGCTGATCATCGGCGGCATCGCGCCGCTGGTCGAGGCCGGCCTGTTCTATTTCGTCGGCAGGCTGGTCGATATACTCGACCAGTTGCCCGGCGAGCGCAGCTGGCACGCGCTCTGGGCCGCGGCCGGACCTGAGCTCTTGTTCATGGGCGCGGTGGTGCTCGTCATCCGCACGGCCGTCGTCGGCCTGTCGGCGCTGGTCGACGAGCAGACGATCACGCCCGGCTTCTACAACTTGGTGCGCTGGCAGGCGCACCGGCATGTCTCGCGCCAGTCCTATGCCTTCTTCCAGAACGATTTCGCCGGCCGCATCGCGACAAAAGTCTGGCAGGCGGGGCAGGCAACGGGCGACCTGATGGAAAGTTTCATCGAGGTCATCTGGTTCATGATCATCTATACTGTGACGACGCTGGCGCTGGTCGCCGGCCTGGACCTCAGGCTGGCGGTTCTGGTGGTGGTCTGGATCGCCGTGTTCGGCTGGCTGGCCAAACTCTATCTGCCGCAGATCCGCAAGAACGCCGAGGCGACGGCCGAGGCCGGGTCGATGATCACCGGCCGGATCGTCGATTCCTACTCCAACGTGCAGACGCTGAAGCTGTTCTCGGCGGATGGCGACGACCGCTACATCAGGAACGGTTTCGACATCTATCTCGACGCGCTTCGTCCGTTCACGCGCCGTCTGACCGGCGTGCGCATGGCGCTGACGACGTTGTCGGGCGTCATGATCACCGTGATCGCCGGCTTCGCCATCTATCTCTGGGTCGAAGGCTCGATCACGGTCGGCGCTGTCGCCTTCACGCTTTCTCTCGTCCTCAGGCTCAACATGCTGCTTGGAAGAGTGATGATGCAGCTCAACGGCATTTTGCGAAATCTCGGTGTGCTGGAGAATTCCAAGGCGATGATCTCGCAGCCGCTCGGCCTCACCGACGCCCCGGATGCAAAGGAACTGATCGTCACCGGCGGCCGCATCGACGTCAGCAACGTCACCTTCCATTACGGCAAGAGGGCAGGAGTGCTCGACGGCATCAACCTTGTCGTGCGTCCGGGCGAGAAGGTCGGCCTTGTCGGCCCGTCCGGCGCCGGCAAGACGACCTTGACCAATCTGATCCTGCGCCTCTACGACTTGGAAGGCGGCCGGATCCTGATCGACGGCCAGGATATCGCGCATGTGACGCAGAACTCGCTGCGCGGAAATATCGGCGTGGTCAGCCAGGGCACCGCGCTGTTCCACCGCTCGCTGCGCGACAACATCAAGCTCGGCATGCCGGATGCCACCGACGCGCAGGTGATTGCCGCGGCCCAAAAGGCCGAGGCGCATGACTTCATCCTGGGATTGCGCGACACCAGAGGCCGCGCCGGCTACGAGGCCTATGTCGGCGAGCGCGGCGTGAAACTTTCCGGCGGCCAGCGGCAGCGCGTGGCGATCGCACGCGTCTTCCTCAAGGACGCGCCGATCCTCATCCTCGACGAGGCGACCTCGGCGCTCGATTCGGACATCGAGGCTGCGATCCAGGAAAATCTGACCCGCCTGATGGAAAACAAGACGGTGATCGCCATCGCGCACCGGCTCTCCACCATCGCGGCGCTCGATCGGCTGGTGGTGCTCGACGGCGGCCGCATCGTCGAGCAGGGCACGCATGACGAGCTGGTGGCGCTCGACGGGCTCTATGCACGGCTGTGGAAACGGCAGTCGGGCGGCTTCCTGTTCAATGAGGAAAGCGCGCTGGAAGAGACGCGGCCGGCGGAGTAGAACGGCATCATGTCGGTACGCATGCCCACAAACTTTGGACGGTCAGGCGCGCAGGAAAGCGCGCTCGACCTGCTCGGCCACGAAATCCTTGCCGAAAAGGC
>NZ_RZSB01000915.1:0-2107 GCF_004023285.1 Mesorhizobium sp. M2A.F.Ca.ET.067.02.1.1 | reverse complement strand
CTTGCATGGCCGATCTGTTCAGTTCCGATGAGCCGGAGAAAGCGCCGCCCGGGCGGCCGCTGGCCGACCGGCTGCGCCCCAAAAACCTCGGCGAGGTCGTCGGCCAGGAGCATCTGACCGGCCCCGACGGCGCGCTGACCAGGCTGATCGAATCCGGTTCGCTGGGCTCCATGATCTTCTGGGGTCCGCCCGGCACCGGCAAGACGACGGTGGCGCGGCTGCTGGCAGGCGAGACCGATCTCGCCTTCGAGCAGATCTCGGCGGTGTTTTCCGGCGTCGCGGACCTCAAGAAGGTGTTCGAGGCGGCGAAACTCAGGCGCGCCAACGGCCGCCAGACGCTGCTCTTCGTCGACGAGATCCATCGTTTCAACCGCGCCCAGCAGGACGGCTTCCTTCCGGTGATGGAAGACGGCACCGTGGTGCTCGTCGGCGCCACCACGGAGAACCCGTCCTTCGAGCTGAACGCAGCGCTTCTGTCGCGAGCGCGCGTGCTGGTGTTCCGTTCGCTGAGCGAGGAAAGCATCGCCAAGCTTCTGGCGCGAGCGGAAGAAACCGAGGGCAGGGCGCTGCCGCTCGACGACGAGGCGCGCGCGATGCTGATCCGCATGGCGGACGGCGACGGCCGCGCCTCGCTGACGCTGGCCGAGGAAGTCTGGCGCGCCGCCAAGAAAGGCGAGGTCTTCGGTCCTGAAGGCCTGCAGCGTGTCATCCAGCGCCGCGCCCCGATCTACGACAAGGGCCAGGACGGCCATTACAATCTGATCTCGGCGCTGCATAAGTCGGTGCGGGGCTCCGATCCGGACGCGGCGCTCTACTATCTTGCCCGCATGTTCGACGCCGGCGAGGATCCGCTCTATCTCGGCCGCCGGCTGGTGCGCATGGCGGTGGAGGATATCGGGCTCGCCGATCCGCAGGCGCTTGTCGTCGCCAACGCGGCCAAGGACGCCTATGACTATCTTGGCTCGCCTGAGGGCGAGCTCGCCTTCGCTCAAGCCACCGTCTATCTCGCCACCGCGCCGAAATCGAACGCTATCTACACCGCCTTCAAGGCGGCGACCGCGGCGGCCAAGGAGTTCGGCTCGCTGCTGCCGCCCAAGCACATCCTCAATGCCCCGACCAAGCTGATGAAGCAGGAGGACTACGGCGCCGGCTATCGCTACGACCACGACGAGCCGGATGCGTTTTCAGGCCAGGACTATTTTCCGGAGAAGATGGGCCGGCACACTTTCTACGATCCGCCGGAACGCGGGTTCGAGCGCGACATCCGCAAGCGGCTGGAATACTGGGCGAAGCTGCGCAGCGAACGGAACGGCTGAGTTGCGCGGCCGGTCTGGACATGGATCTGGAGTGGAGTAGCTCGCTCAAATATTTGCGCCGACAGACCGCTCGAGCCCACGCGACGGCATTGTGCCGGGAAACAAAAAATCCTATCAAGACGCACGGCTGGCGGGGGTCGCCGTGATTTTGTCCCATGGAACAGGATCGCGCCTTCCCGCGCGAATGGCAATGAACAAGAAAACTCTCAAGTCGCTCCGCAAGGCCGCCATCGCGGTCGTGGTTCTCGCGCTCGCCTTCTACTTCATCCCGATCCTGACCGCGATCTGGGTCGTCTGCGGCCTGATCGACGTCATGCGCAACGATCAGAAGAACAGGAACCTGTTCGAACGCTACTTCCTCGGCAACGGCCTGTTCACCTGGCTGCTGTCGCCGTTCAACCTGATTGTTGACCTTCTCTGCTATCGCAATCCCGGCGTCTGGAAGCCCGAGCAGTTCCCCGAGGACTATCAGCGCGAGATCAACGAGGTCCTGGGTGTCTTCAAGGCCCGCAAGGACGATATCATCGCCGACATAGACGCAAATTTCGGCGCCGGCCGGCGCGGCATGTACGTCTACCAGTGGTACGGCAAGCACAAGATCGACAACGTTCCCGAATTCAACAAGGACTACAAATACATCAAGACGATCGCCGTATCCGTTTTCAGCAAGCGCGAATCCACGTCCTGGCATTTCGGTCCGCTCCGCCTCAGCCTGCGCATCCTCTACAATCTGATCCCGGTGCAGGCGGAGATCTTCGTCCAGTGCGGCAGCAAGAAGAACTACTGGTACG
>NZ_RZSB01000914.1:0-2111 GCF_004023285.1 Mesorhizobium sp. M2A.F.Ca.ET.067.02.1.1 | reverse complement strand
TCGCCGGAGGGCGCATGCGGCGCCTCAAGGCCGATCGGCCGGTCGGCGATCCAGACCTCGCCGTTCTCGACCTTGACCGGCAGCGAGCTGGATTCGCCGATGAAGGAGTAGACGAAGGGCGAGTTCGGCGTGTCATAGATGTCGTCGGCGGTGCCGACCTGCTCGATGCGTCCCTGGCTCATGACGACAACGCGGTCGGCGAGTTCCAGCGCCTCTTCCTGGTCGTGCGTGACGAAGACGGTGGTGTGGCCGGTGCGGTCGTGGATCTCGCGCAGCCAGCGGCGCAGCTCGCGGCGAACCTGCGCGTCGAGCGCGCCGAAGGGTTCGTCGAGCAGAAGCACCTTGGGCTCGATCGCCATGGCGCGCGCCAGAGCCACGCGCTGGCGTTGGCCGCCGGAAAGCTGCGCCGGATAGCGCTTTTCCAGGCCCGACAACTGGACGAGGTCGAGCAGTTCCAGCGCCCGGCGCCGGATTTCCTGGCCCGAGGGCCTTGCGGCGCCGTGCCGGACCTTCAGGCCGAAGCCGATATTGTCGGCAACCGTCATGTGACGGAACAGCGCGTAATGCTGGAAGACGAAGCCGACGTTGCGTTCCTGGATCGACTTCTGCGAAGCGTCTTCCTCGCCGAAGAAGATCGCCCCCTTGGTCGGCCGCTCCAGCCCGGCGATCAGGCGCAGCAGCGTCGTCTTGCCGGAGCCCGATGGGCCCAGCAGCGCGATGAGCTCGCCGGACTTGATGTCGAGCGACACGTCGTGGAGCGCCGGAAACCGCTCAAACTCCTTGCGCACGTTGGCGACGCGAACTTCCATAGAATGACCTCTGTTAGTTGATGCATGTCATTATCCCAAAACCGCTACACACTTTTGGGTGACATGCATCTAGTGTCCGCGTGTCGCGGCGATCTCGGCGCCGTAGCGCATCTCGAGAAGTGTTTTCAAGACCAGCGTCACCAGAGCCAGGCCGGCGAGCAGTGAAGCGACCGCAAAGGCGCCGACGGCGTTGTACTCATTGTACAGGATCTCGACATGCAGCGGCATGGTGTTGGTGAGGCCGCGTATGTGGCCGGACACCACGGAGACAGCGCCGAACTCGCCCATGGCGCGGGCATTGCAGAGCAGCACGCCGTAGAGCAGCCCCCATTTGATGTTCGGCAGCGTCACATACCAGAAGGCTTGCCAGCCGTTGGCGCCGAGCGAAAGAGCAGCCTCCTCGTCGCCATTGCCTTGTTCCTGCATCAGCGGGATCAGCTCGCGGGCGACGAAGGGGAAGGTGACGAAGACGGTGGCCAGAACGATGCCCGGCACGGCGAACAGGATCTGGATGCCATGCGCCTTCAGCCATTCGCCGAGCAAACCTTGAGCGCCGAACAAAAGCACATAGACCAGGCCGGAAATGACCGGCGAGACCGAGAAGGGCAGGTCGATCAGCGTGGTCAGGAACGCTTTGCCCTTGAACTCGAACTTGGCGATGGCCCAGGCGGCCGAAAGGCCGAAGACGAGATTGAGCGGCACCGAGATCGCCGCCACCAGCAATGTCAGCCGGATGGCGGAGCGCGTGTCGGCATCGCTGAGCGATAGGAAATAGGCGCCGACGCCCTTGGCGAAAGCCTCCTTGAACACGATGATCAGCGGCAACAGCAGGAAGATGCCGAGAAAGACCAGCGTGACGGTCGTCAGCGTGATGCGGACGGGACGGCTTTCCGTGACCGCGGCCGACTGGCTCTCGTGGTGCGGTTCATAGGACTTGATCTCGGGATCAGCCATAGCGCTTGCGGCTCCATGTCTGCACGAGGTTGATGAGGAGCAGCATGGCGAAGGACAGCGCCAGCATGATCGCGGCGATCGCGGTCGCGGCCGGATAATTGTACTCCTCCAGCCGGATGACGATCAGAAGCGGCGCGATCTCGGATTTGTAGGGCAGGTTGCCGGCGATGAAGATGACCGAGCCGTATTCGCCGACACCGCGCGCGAACGCGAGCGAGAAGCCGGTGATGACGGCTGGCGCCAGCGCCGGAAATAGGACGCGGGTAATGATCTGGAAGCGGCTGGCGCCGAGCGTGGCGGCGGCCTCCTCGACCTCCTTGTCGAGCTCTTCCATGATCGGCTGTACAG
>NZ_RZSB01000913.1:0-2111 GCF_004023285.1 Mesorhizobium sp. M2A.F.Ca.ET.067.02.1.1 | reverse complement strand
GGTCGGGCTCGATGCCCCACAGGCCTTGCGCGCCGGACCATCCCAGCCGGAACGAGATGACCTCGTCGAAGATGACCAGCGCGCCCGCCGCATGAGCGATCTCGACCATGGCTTGAAGGTAATCCTGGCGCGCCGGGATGAGGCCGGCGCGGTTGGGCATCGGGTCGATCAGCACGGCCGCGATGCTGTCGCCCTCGGCGGCGAAGACGGCGCGCAACGCCTCGCTGTCGTTGAAGGGCACGGCGATCACGTCGTCCAGCACGCCGCGCGGCGTGCCCTTGGCGTAAGCCGTAGACCTTGGCAGGTCACCCCAATTGGCCGGCGAGGAATCCAGGCTCACTTCGGCGAAATCGTAGGAGCCGTGATAGGCGCCCTCGATCTTGACGATCTTCGGCCGCAAGGTGAAGGCGCGCGCGGCCTTGATCGCCATCATCACGCCCTCCGTGCCGGAGTTGGTGAAGCGGACCTGGTCGACCGAGGGCAGCCGCTCGACCAGGAGCTCGGCGAGCTCGATCTCGCTCAGCGTCGGCGCGCCGAAGGCGGTGCCTAGCGGCAGCTGCCCGGCCACGGCCGCGGTGACGTCGGGATGGGCGTAGCCATGGATCATCGCGGTGAAATTGTTGATGCAGTCGTAATAGGCATTGCCGTCGACATCCCAGACCCGGCACCCCTCCCCGCGTTCGGCGTACACCGGAAACGGATCGACAAAGACCGTGGTGCGCGTGTTGCCGCCCGGCATCACCTTCCTGGCGCGTTCGAACAGGGCCTTCGATCCGGGCATGGCGTCGGGATAATGCGGCATGGCTCTCCGAGGCGAGTTCGACTGCTGAAACAGCGACGCAACCGCCGCTCGTCACGTAGCTACGGTTCGTTTCCACGCCGCGCAATCGGCCAGACCGGGCATGCGAGGCGACCAGGTCGTTCCCATCCGCTGTCACGGCGGCTCCGACCATGCCGGGTGAAGGATTGCCTGCTGCGCCCGCCAGCCGCAGATAGCCGATCTGGTTCAATTGAGAACTCTCGCTCTTCCCGCTGGCGAAAACGAGGCAGCGCATGAATGCGAAGCATGATCTCGCTTTGAGCGTCCGACGCTGGTCGACGGCCGTCGACAAGTTCACCATCGGAACGGCCACGCCCGATATCTAGTCCATTTGGATGATGCTTCCTACGCCAGAAGACGTATCTGGTATAACCGGTCGGAACAATTCTAAAACGGCAAGATTTTCACAGTTGTTGATTCACTTCAACATGGGGCATACTGCTACAATGAAGAAATCTTAATCCAAGCACGCGCAGCCACTATGGCGTGTTTCTTGAGCACCGCGAGGAATGCCTAGCAAACAGAGGACCGTGGCCAGTGACACTCACACATGGATCTTACGAGGAGTTCGACACACGCCTGGCATGGGTTCGCTTCAGCATGCGCCACTGGAGGTGGAGCGCCATTCCGGGATGCATCCTCCTCCTGGGGGCGATATCCCCCGCAGACAATGGCGCCGAAATGCAGCAGCAGATCGTTGCGGCGCGGGGCGAACTGGCGTCGACAAAGGCTCAGTTGGACCTAAGCCAGCACGCTGAGCGTAAGGCGAGCGCGCAGGCAAAGGTGTTGGCCGGCACTTCCGCGGAGCAAGCAAAAGCGCTGAATGAGGCGAACCAGAGCAACGAAGCCCTCAAACTCGATCTGGAGGCGGCGCAGCGCGTCATCGAAGGACTGAAAGCACAAGCCGTTTCCTCGAACGAAGCACGCAGCGCCATGGAAGCGTCCCTGGCCGAGGCGAACCAATCGCTCGCCGATGAGCGGCACAAGGCCGAGCAATCCGAGCAAGAACTCGCCATGGCCCGCCAGGCCGCCGACGCCGAAAAGAAACGCGCAGATTTGGCCGTGGCCGAGCGAGCCACCGACCTCCAGCTGGCGGTCGCTGCCGCAAGACATGCCAACGAAGCATTGGACCTGGAACGTGCCCACGCGGTTTCGGCCGCAAGCGATCTTGACGGCGCCCGTCGGGAAAGAGACGCGGCAAAGCAGACATCCGCCGACTTGAGCGCAGCATTGGAGCAAGCGCGTCAAAGACTGACCGACATGTCCGTTGCCCTTACCGCTGCGCGAAAGG
>NZ_RZSB01000912.1:0-2112 GCF_004023285.1 Mesorhizobium sp. M2A.F.Ca.ET.067.02.1.1 | reverse complement strand
GTGTCGCGTTCGATCGAAGGTCCGATCGTGCGCACTACCTTCGCCGAAATCCATCGCCGGTCGCTCAAGGCGGCGCAGCGGCTGGAGCGTGACGGCTTCGTGCTCGGCGATCGCATCGCGACCCTTGCCTGGAACACGACCCGCCATATCGAAGCCTGGTACGGCATCATGGGCATCGGCGCTATCTACCACACGCTCAATCCGAGGCTATTTCCCGAGCAGATCGCCTGGATCATGAACAATGCCGAGGACAAGGCGATCTTCGTCGACCTCACCTTCGTACCGCTCCTGGAAAAGATCGCCGGCGCGGTGAAATCGCTGCGCCGGGTGATCGTGCTGACCGACCAGGCGCATATGCCGCAAACCTCTCTGGCCAATGCCGTCGCCTACGAGGAATGGCTGGCCGAGGCCGACGGCGATTTCGCCTGGAAGACGTTCGACGAGAACACCGCCGCCGGCATGTGCTACACCTCCGGAACGACGGGCGACCCGAAAGGTGTGCTTTACAGCCACCGCTCCAATGTCCTTCACGCCATGATCGCCGCCATGCCCGACGCGATGGGCCTGTCGACGCGCGATGTCGTCCTGCCTGTGGTGCCGATGTTTCACGCCAACGCCTGGGGCCTCGGCCAGAGCGGGCCGATGATCGGCACCAAGCTGGTGATGCCGGGCTGCAAGATGGACGGCGCCTCGATCTATGAACTGCTCGACACCGAAAAGGTGACGTTCAGCGCCGCGGTGCCCACCGTCTGGATGATGCTGCTGCAATATCTGGAAGAGACCGGCAAGAAGCTGCCCTATCTGAACAAGGTCGTGATCGGCGGGGCGTCCTGTCCGCGCGCCATCACCGCAAAGTTCCAGGATGATTACGATGTGCAGGTGGTGCATGCCTGGGGCATGACCGAGATGTCGCCGCTGGGGACGCTCTGCACGCTGAAGCCGCAATATCAGACGCTGACCGGCGAGGCGCGGCTGGATGTCCAGGGCAAGCAGGGTTTTCCGCCCTTCGGCGTCGAGATGAAAGTGACCGACGACGATAACAACGCGCTGCCCTGGGACGGCAAGACCTTCGGGCATCTCAAGGTGCGCGGTCCGGCGGTGGCCCGCGCCTATTATGGCGGCGCCGGCGCCGAGCAGTTCGATGCCGACGGCTGGTTCGACACGGGCGATGTCGCCCATATCGACGCCAGCGGCTACATGCAGATCACCGACCGCGCCAAGGATGTCATCAAGTCCGGCGGCGAATGGATATCGACCATCGACCTGGAGAATCTCGCCGTCGGCCACCCGGACGTGGCGGAGGCGGCGGCGATCGGCATCCCGCATTCGAAATGGGGCGAGCGGCCCTTGCTCGTTGTCGTGCGCAAGCCCGGTCGGGAGCCGAGCAAGGGCGACATCCTCACCTTCATGAGTGGCAAGGTGGCGAAATGGTGGATGCCCGACGACGTCGCCTTCGTCGGCGAAATTCCGCACACCGCTACCGGCAAGATCCAGAAGACCAGCCTGCGCGCCCAGTTCAAGGATTACCGCCTGCCGACGGATTGACGAAAATGTTCGATCTTCCGGCTTCAAGCCCGCGCCAAAAACCGCTAACTCTCGGCCCGGGTTGGGACGATACGGCGAAGAATGGCATCTATTCCTGAACGGCAGACGTCGAGGGCGGCCGGCTGGTCGCGGCGGATCGGGGCATTTTCCCTCGTCCTTCTGCTCACCGCCGTTGCCGGTTACCGACTCGGATTCGTCGAGACGCCGCCTTTCCTGTGGGTGCTTGCGGTCGTCGCGCTGCTGGCGGCGCTCGCCCTGTTGCTGGCGGGTCTCGGCCTGTCGAGGGTCTGGAGCTTCGGCGATCGCGGTGGCCGCGATCTCAGCGTCGGCGCGCTGCTGGCGCTGCTGGTTCTGTTGTGGGTCATCCTGTCGGTGTCGACGCAGAGCTTCGCCTCGGCCAACAACATCTCCAACCTGCTGCGCCAGGGCTCGATGATCGCCATCCTGGCGGTCGGCCAGACCTTCGTCATCATCACCGGCGGCATCGATCTTTCGGTCGGTGCCGTGGTCGGCTTCGCCACCGTCATCACGGCGATGCTGATCAATGCCGGCGTGCCGGTCTTCGCC
>NZ_RZSB01000911.1:0-2115 GCF_004023285.1 Mesorhizobium sp. M2A.F.Ca.ET.067.02.1.1 | reverse complement strand
GACATCGACACCGCCAAGGCAGCCGGAATTCCGGTGGTCGCGGTCGATTTCGGCTACACCGACCGTCATGTGAGCGAATTCGAACCAACCCTGGTGATCTCGCATTTCGACACGCTGACGCCGGACCTGGCGGAACGGCTGATCGCAGCGGCGCGCTGAGCCGGCGCCAAATCCCGACGACGGAAAATCAGAGAAATCAAACCGCGGAATAACCTCGGCACATCGCCTTGACTTCACGCGCCCGCCTACCTTATATCGCGGCTCGCTTCGGCCTTCGGGCCACAGGCGGGCGATTAGCTCAGCGGGAGAGCACACCCTTCACACGGGTGGGGTCGCAGGTTCAATCCCTGCATCGCCCACCATCTAACCTCCCGAAATGGTTAGATGATTTAGCTTCCAAGCAATTTCTTGAGAATGTCTCCGGAGCGCAACTGTCGCGCAGCGATTTTTTGACCTCGGCTCAGTGCAGAATCCGGACTGGATGAACGCCGAGGTTCCAGGTTCTCCCCGCATCGTTTGAGTGGTGGCCGTCGGCGCGAAGCGCGGAGCCGTTAATTCAAAAAGTGAAGATGCCATGTCGGTTCGGCGGACGGTCAAGCGTCTTCAAAGAGGCACCGGGACCGGTATCTCGACAACGAAGGAATGACCGATGAGCAAGAAGATCTTTGTGAGCCTGCCAGTTACCGACGTGAAGGCGTCCAGGGCTTTCTACGAATCCCTTGGTTTTAAGAACAATCCTGAGTTTCCCGATGAGGCCGCGGCCTGGATGGTATGGAGTGAAGAGATCAACTTCATGCTGCTCAGCCGGGAAAAATGGCAGATGATGACGACGCGCCCGATCCCGCCATCAACGTCGAGCGAGGTGATGTTGGCGCTCTCTCTGGACAGCCGCGACGCCGTCGACGCAATGGCCGCCGCTGCGGCCGCTAACGGCGGCACGGCCGACATCAATCCGGTCGAAGATCATGGGTTCATGTACACTCGCGACCTTGCCGACCCCGATGGTCATGCCGTGGGCGCGATGTGGATGGACGTCTCCGCAATGACATCGGCGTCGTCATGACGCCTTGACGTTGCCGGACACGAATGCCGCAGGCGCCTAAATCAGCCCCCGTCTCACATTCATGCGCGTTACCGCCGTCACCAGGACTGCGCCGGTCATGAAATAGAGCGTGGCGATGATGTGGCCCTGGTGGAAGTGCAGCCCGGCAAACAAAAGGGCCGTGACCACGGCAAGGAAGGCGATGACGCGAGAGAAGGCATCGGGCATGGGGCGACCTTGTGCAATGTGTTGACTGGCCGCCCTCAATCCGGCCGATCGCTCCATAGATCGGTTTTCGATTTTTCGCAATCAGGCCCATTGGCGTATCTGTGACCACCTTCACATACGTCAGACAGGGTTTGCGCGCAGATATCGTAACGGGGGCGCCAACGGCTTGGCTGACCTGCAGATCCCGAAGACGGCCTCCGGACTGGATGCGGTTTCGCAGGAAGGAATTTGATCACCTAGCCATTTTCAGATTTGCTGTCTGCGCGCTGGGCACCTCCCACCCAAGCGGGCGGACGGCGTTCTCGAAGGATCGGTCCGTAACCGCCAGTGCGCCCGGTCTCCTTACAGTTGCCGGCTTATCCGGTTTCGACGTGTCGGGCATGACATTGGAACGTCTGTCAGCCACCCGCCGAATTCGGAGAGTCACCGTAGAAGGAGACGACGCTTTGATCGAGCACGCACTTATCCTACAATTTCCGTCTAACCAGAGGCGGAATCGTATCATGGCTACAAACGGCGCGGACGACAGCAACCTGCCGCGCCTGGCGCGCATCGATCCGCGCCACTTCGACCTGCTGTTCGGCGGCTGCAAGCTGGAGCGCTACGCCGCCGGCCAGCATTTGTTCGTCCAAGAGGATGCCTCCGATCGCATCTATGGTGTGATAAGCGGCACGGTCGAGATCTCGATCTATTCGCCGGGCGGGCAGAAGCTGGTGGCCAATATCGAGCTGTCGCGCAGCCTTGTCGGCGAGATCGGGGCACTGGACGGACGCCCGCGCACGGCCACCGCCAGCTGTCTCACGGCATGCGAGCTGGTTTCGCTGAGCCGGACACAACTCTTTGAC
>NZ_RZSB01000910.1:0-2143 GCF_004023285.1 Mesorhizobium sp. M2A.F.Ca.ET.067.02.1.1 | reverse complement strand
GCGGCCAGCCGGCAGACGACACCGACAAGTCGGAGCCGGAAACGCCGCCCGCCAATGGCGGCATCACCAGCCCGCGCGCCGATCCGGACGCGCCGCCGCCGGCGGTCGTCTACGACCTCAACACGCTTCCTGAACCGGTCAAGCGCATGCATGGGCTGATCATCGAGGCCTGCCGTACCGGCGACATCGAGAAGCTGCGGCCGCTGATCGGCAAGGGCGATTCCATGACGCAATTGTCGCTGGGCGATATCGACGGCGACCCGATCACCTTTCTCAAGGGCCTCTCGGGCGACGGCGACGGCCAGGAGATCCTCGCCATCCTTGAAGAGGTGCTTTCGGCCGGCTATGTCCATGTCGACACCGGCACGCCGCAGGAACTCTATGTCTGGCCGTATTTCTTCGCGCTGCCGCTCGACAAGCTCGATGCCAGGCAACGCGTCGAATTGTTCAAGCTGGTCACGGCCAGCGATTATGACGACATGAAGCAGTTCGGCGCCTATATCTTCTACCGCGTCGGCATCACGCCGACAGGGCAGTGGCTGTTCTTTGTGGCCGGGGATTGAACCCCTTAGACCGGCAGCGCCTCGGAAAATTCCACCGCCCTGCCCTGGCCGGGTGTCGCGATCTCACCTTCCCACATGACGCGATTGCCGCGCAGGATGGTGCCGACCGGCCAGCCGGTGACCTCCCTGCCGTCATAGGGTGTCCAGCCGGCTTTGGAGCCGGCCTGGGCGTTGGTGATGGTCTCGCGCCGCTTCATGTCGACGACCGTGAAATCGGCATCGTAGCCGGCGGCGATGCGGCCCTTCCTGGCCATGCCGAAGATGCGCTGCGGGCCGTGGCTGGAAAGGTCGACGAAGCGCTGCAGCGTGAGCCGGCCGGCATTGACGTGGTCGAGCATGATCGGCACCAGCGTCTGCACGCCGGTCATACCGGACGGCGAGCCCGGATAGGTCTTCGCCTTCTCAGCCAGCGTGTGCGGCGCGTGGTCGGAGCCAAGAACATCGACGATCCCTTGATGAATGCCATGCCAGACGC
The DNA here is from genome assembly GCF_004023285.1 of Mesorhizobium sp. M2A.F.Ca.ET.067.02.1.1. NCBI lineage: Bacteria > Pseudomonadati > Pseudomonadota > Alphaproteobacteria > Hyphomicrobiales > Phyllobacteriaceae > Mesorhizobium > Mesorhizobium sp. M2A.F.Ca.ET.067.02.1.1. Next base: position 1,105 of record NZ_RZSB01000910.1, on the reverse strand, counting down.
CGTCACGGTGGCGGGCGGCGCGGACCGGCGGGTTCATCTGGATCAGCGTGCCAAGCCTGGCATAGTCGTCCGCCGTCAGCGTCAGATGATGCGGCGTCGCTTCGCAGGTCGCGACATCCTTGTGCTGCTCGAGGAAAACAATTTCTTCCGCGGTCGAGATGTGCAGCACATGGATGCGCGCGCGCGTCTGCCTGGCGATGCGCACCAGGCGCTCGGTGCAGCGCAGCGCCGCGATCTCGTCGCGCCAGACGGGATGCGACGACGGATCGCCCTCGACGCGCTCGCCGAGCCGCTCGCGCAGACGGAATTCGTCTTCCGAATGGAAGGCGGAGCGGCGGCGGGTGTTGCGCAGGATCGAGGCGACGCCTTCATCGTCCTCGACCAGAAGGTCGCCGGTGGACGAGCCCATGAACACTTTGATGCCGGCCGCTCCCGGCAACCGTTCCAGTTCGCCGACATCGCGAGCATTGTCGCGCGTGCCGCCGACCCAGAAGGCGAAATCGCAATGCATGCGGCCGGTGGCGCGGCGTACTTTGTCGGCCAGCGCCGCCTCGCTGGTGGTCAAAGGATTGGTGTTGGGCATTTCGAAGACGGCGGTGACGCCGCCCAGCACCGCCGCGCGGGAACCCGTCTCCAGGTCTTCCTTTTGTTCCAGCCCCGGTTCGCGGAAATGCACCTGGCTGTCGACGACGCCCGGCAGGATGTGCAGGCCGGTGCAGTCGATGGCCTCGCCGGCCGAAGCCTGGGCGAGATCGCCGATCCGCGCGATGCGTCCGCCCTTCACGCCGATGTCGCGGCGACCCTCCCCGTCATGGTTGACCACGGTGCCGCCTGTCAGGATGAGGTCGAAGGTGGTTGCCATGGGCAGGTCCAATCTCTTGCGGGGGGAGTGTGGCCGGCTTACGTAATGGCCGAACGTTTTGCAAGATCAGGCCGACTTTCCCTCATGCCCTTTACCCAGCTCAACGACCGCGCGCTCATTTCCGTGTCAGGCCCCGACGCCGAGCATTTCCTGCAGAACATCCTCACCACCAATCTCGATACGCTCCCGCACGGCGAGGCCAAACCCGGCGCGCTGCTTTCGCCGCAGGGCAAAATCCTGTTC
>NZ_RZSB01000090.1:0-12200 GCF_004023285.1 Mesorhizobium sp. M2A.F.Ca.ET.067.02.1.1 | reverse complement strand
CTATGGCGTCTGGGCCGTTTTCTCGGGCGCGTTTCAGCTTCTGACGGCGGTTCGTCGCTGGAAGACCAATGGCGCCCAGTGGGCGATGATCCTGAGTGGCGCCCAGTCGGCTTTGGCCGGTCTCTTCTTCATCAAGATGGCGGGCGGCACGGAAGCCATCGGTATCGCCAATGTCGCGCCCTATGCCGCTTTCGGCGCCTTCTATTTCCTGGTGTCCGCCGTCTGGCTTTCGGTGAGCGACCTGCTTTGCAGGTCGCCGCAGGCCGCGCGTTGAGATTTCTGCCGCCGGAGATTAGAGCAATTCCAGGAAAAGTGTGCGCGGTTTTCCGGCAGGAATTGCGTCAAAACAAGGAGATAGAGCGTTTCGCCGTTTCCGTGAAACGGTGAAACGCTCTAGGCATGCTTATGGACAGGCCCTCGAATACAGCCGACGACATCCTGGCCGCCGCGCGACGCTTCATCGTCGCCGGCGGCTATAACGGCTTCAGCTACGCCGATATCGCCGAGGTGGTCGGCATCCGCAAGGCGAGCATCCATCATCATTTCCCAAGCAAGGTCGACCTCGTGCAGACCCTGGTCAGGCGCTACCTCGAGGATGCCGTGACAGGCATGACGGAACTTGAGCGCAATGTGCCTGAGCCGCCCGAGCTGCTGCGAACCTATGCCGGCTTCTGGGCCCAGTGCATCGAGGACGCGAGCAGGCCGTTTTGCGTCTGCGCGCTGCTCGCCAGCGAGCTTCCAGCCCTGCCGCCGGAGGTTGCTGTGGAAGTCCGTGCGTATTTTCAGTTTCTGTCAGGCTGGCTGACAGGCGTGATCGAGCGCGGCGCCGGGCAAGGCACATTGACGATCGCCGCCGCGCCTCGCGTCGAGGCCGAGGCCTTCATGGCGACCGTGCACGGGGCGATGCTTTCCGCCCGGGCCTATGGCGATGTCCTGACCTTCGGCATGATCTTGGCGCCGACGCTGCAGAAGCTGATCCCCGAGGCCGATTGAAGAGGAACTCAGGAGCGAAGAAACCGACTCGGCCTCCTTGCGAGTTCCTTGACTACGCCGCCTGCGCCATCCGCTCCGCGCTCATCCGGTAGGAAATAGCTTCGGCGAGATGGATGCGGCCGACGGTCTCGCTGGCGTCAAGGTCGGCCAGCGTGCGCGCCACTTTGAGCACGCGGTGATATGCCCGCGCCGAGAAGGCGAGCTTCTCGCTGGCGTCCTTGAGCAGCGTCAGACCGGCGGCATCGGGCTTGGCGATCTCCTCGATGATCGAAGGCGGGCAATGCGCGTTGGTGATGGCGCCGGCGCCCAGCCTTTCCAGCCGCTCGCGCTGCATGGCCCGAGCACGCGCCACGCGCTGCGCCACCGCAGCGCTTGTCTCGGCCTTGTCCGGCCGTATCAGGTCGCTCGCCGACACCGCCGGCACTTCGATCCGAAGGTCGAGGCGGTCGAGCAGCGGGCCGGAAATGCGGGCCTGGTATTCGGTGCGGCAGCGATCGCCGCGCAGGCAGCGATAGCCTGGCTCGCCCGACATGCCGCAGCGGCACGGGTTCATCGCCGCCACCAGCTGGATGCGCGCGGGATAGGTGGCGCGGTGGTTGGCGCGCGCGATCATGCAGTCGCCGGTCTCCAGCGGCTGGCGCAGCGCATCCAGCGTCTGCGGTGTGAACTCCGGCAGCTCGTCAAGGAACAGCACGCCGTGATGGGCGAGCGACACCTCGCCGGGGCGGGCGCGCAGCCCGCCGCCCACCATCGCCGCCATCGAGGCGGAGTGATGCGGCGCGCGGAACGGCCGCCGGTCAGTCAGCTTGCCCTCGCCGAGCTCGCCGGCGACCGACGCGATCATCGAAACTTCGAGCAGTTCCTTCGGCGCCAGCGGCGGCAGGATCGAGGGCAGCCTTTGCGCCAGCATCGACTTGCCAGAGCCCGGCGGCCCGACCATCAAGAGGTTGTGCCCGCCGGCGGCAGCCACTTCGACCGCCCGTTTGGCGCTCTCCTGGCCCTTGATGTCGGCGAGGTCCGGCAGGTCGCGCGCCGCAAGCTGGATGCCGGCTTCGGGCCGCGACAGCACCTGCGTGCCGCGAAAATGGTTGGCGACCGCGATCAGGCTGCGCGGCGCCAATATATCGAAATCCTTGCCGGCCCAGGCCGCTTCCGGTCCGCAGGCGAAGGGGCAGATCAGGCCCTTGCCTTCGGCATTGGCGCCGATCGCCGCCGGCAGCGCCCCGGCTACGCCGGCGATGGTGCCGTCGAGCGACAATTCGCCCAGCACCACATAGCCGGTGAGCATGTCGCCAGGGATAGCGCCGAGCGCCGCCATCAGCCCGAGCGCGATCGGCAGGTCGTAATGGCTACCTTCCTTGGGCAGGTCCGCCGGCGCGAGGTTCACCGTCACCTTCTTCGACGGCATCGACAGGCCGGATGCATGCAGCGCTGCCTGCACGCGCTCGCGGCTCTCGGCCACCGCCTTGTCCGGCAGGCCGACGATCTGCATGCCGACCTTGCCAGGCAAGACCATCACCTGGACATCGACCGGCAAGGCCTCGATGCCCTGGAAAGCCACCGTGCGAACCCGCGCCAGCATTTTTTAAGCCCCCGGATACCAGCTCGCATGACCTTGCGATCAGGCCGCGAGTGAAATCAGGCTAGACAACCACAGATTTTCGCTTTGGGCAAGAACATTACGAGAACGTCGGCAACTGCGCGTCTCGTTCCCGCGTGGCAGTCGAATGCTGCGGCGGCAACGGAACCTTCGAGAACATCTTACCCAGGCTTCGCAGATGTGGCTTGGTAAATCGACGGCGGTAGTAGTAGGTCGCCAGGGCGGAGGACCAGTATTTTCTGCGCAGCCCGATAAGGCCAAGGATCATCTTGCGCCTACGAGCGGATTTCAAAGCAGCGTCCCCTCCGGGATATCCGAACCCGACAGGGTTCTGTAGAAATTGAAAACATCGGCAAAAGGCACGCGCCTGTAGCGCCAGGGCTTGGCCGACCCTGCATAGTGGATCACCTTTGGAAGTCGCCGTTCGATTTCCACATAGCGCTCTGAAAAGAAATTCCATTCCCTGCCGAGGAAGAGAACTCGTCCGCGCACCACCGTGTTCAAGGCCGTCTGGTCGAGGTATCGCGACTTGGCGGTTTCACGAACCGTTGCAAAGACTCTGTCCGCAATGCCTTCCCTGCGCCAGGCGACGAGATTCATCACCAGAACGCCGGAATTGATATATTCATTCCGGGACATTTCGATGTCGTCGAGTTCCTCCTGCTCGACGAAGCCGTCAACCACGCCGGCGACCAAATTGTCGCCCAGGTCCGCCAACCAGAGGGCACCGAGATCGGACACCACCAGCGTATCCGCATCCAAATAGATGGCCTTGTCGCAATCAGGCAATATCTCGGGAATGAGTATTCGGGCATATGCGGCCGTCGTCAGCAGCTTGCCTCTTGTCGGCAGATCGGAAATCCGCTTGCCGTCCGCTTGCACCAACTGACAGTCAATTCCGTTTCGTTCGCAAAAACGGCGAAGCTCTATCACGCTCGCAGGCTCTATTCCTGCATCGATGACGACGAATTTCGCCTCGCGATTATGAATCCAGGCAGAAAAGATGAATAGAAAAAGCCCGGGCACAAAGTTATTGTCGCTTGCGGTGACAATTACCATGAAATTGCGAGCCTTGGAAAACGGGGAGTCAGGCCCAGTTGTGGATAGAGCGCGGGAGCATTTCCGGTCATAGGCAGCACATTGGCATCTCGCCCCCCAAAATAGTTCGTCGTCCACTGCAGGCGGAAGCCCCGTTACCTTATTCGGCGACACGACGGGCCCGATGGAACGCCGCCTGCATCGTGAAGAGAATTACCCCCGCTTCTCCTCCACGCAATCCCAGAACAGGGCCGCGATATCCGCCCCGCCAAAGCGCTTGACCTCGCGGATGCCGGTCGGCGAGGTGACGTTGATCTCGGTCATGTAGTCGCCGATCACGTCGATGCCGACGAGGATGAAGCCGCGTTCTTTCAGGGAAGGCCCGATGCGGGCGCAGATCTCGCGCTCGCGCTCCGTCAGCTCGGTCTTCTCGGCGCGGCCGCCGACATGCATGTTGGAGCGCGAATCGTGCTCGGCCGGCACGCGGTTGATGGCGCCGACCGGCTCGCCGTCGATCAGGATGATGCGCTTGTCGCCCTTGCGCACGTCCTTGAGGTAGCGCTGCACGATATAGGGTTCGCGGAACAGCTGGCCGAACATCTCGAGCAGCGAGGCGAGGTTGCGGTCGGCCTCGTGCAGGTGGAAGATGCCGGCGCCGCCATTGCCGTAGAGCGGCTTGACGATGATGTCCCCGAATTCCTTGCGGAAGGCCGCCACCTCATGGGGATCCTTGGTGATCAGCGTTTCCGGCATCAGGTCCGGGAATTCGGTGACGAAAATCTTTTCCGGGCTGTTGCGCACCCAGGCCGGATCGTTGACCACGAGCGTCTTCGGATGGATGCGCTCCAATATGTGTGTGGTGGTGATGTAGTTCATGTCGAAGGGTGGATCCTGCCTCAGCAGCACCACGTCCATCTCGGAGAGATCGGTGCGCACCTTCTCGCCCAGCGAATAATGGTTGCCCTTCTCGTCGCGCACCTGCATCTCCTCGACGCGCGCGAACACCTTGCCGTCCCGCATCGACAGCCGGTCGGGCGTGTAGTGGAAAAGCTTGTGGCCGCGCCGCTGCGCTTCCAGCGACACCGCGAAGCTGGTGTCGCCGGCGATCGACACGGTGGAGACATGGTCCATCTGGACGGCGATCTTGAGCGGCATTTTTCCTCTCCGGGGAAACTCAGCCGTCGATATAAGGAAATCGGCGGCTCCTGCCAATCGTGCTCGCTTGGTGCAGAAGCTTAGAGACCGTTTCGAAATTCGCTCTGGCGAGTCATATGGTGGTGGTTTTGAGAACCGGAGCGGAGCGGACTTCGCGTCCGTGAGCACCGGAAGCGGAGAAGCCGCCAACAGATGGCCGCCAGAGTGGAATTTCCAAGCGGTCTCAGCGGTCGAAGACCAGCCTGGAATAGCCCAGGAAGGACAGCGTCATGGCAACGATCGAGGCGATGACGAGCGCTGCCAGCGGCGGCAGGGCCGGCAGAGCGAGCAGGACGGCGCAGTAGACCAGATAGTTGACGATGCTGGTGGCGATGCCGACGCCGCCATAGCGGGCGCCTTCCTCAGCGATGCTCCGGCTCGACGGCGCGAAGGTCACATGGCGGTTGATCTGCCAGGTGACGCAGAGCGCGAAGCCGATCGACAGCACGCGCGCGGAAAGCGCGCCAAGCGGCGCGGCGGCAAGCAGCAGCCAGAGCGCCGCCGCATCCGCGGCGAAGCCGATGCCGCCGGCAAGAGTGAAGCGGATGAGGCGGCCCACTATGCCGCCCACTAGGCTGCCCGCGAAGCCTTGCCAGCTTCGCCCTTGGGCAATGCCTGCGCCGGTACCCCGCGCTCTGCCCGGCCTGAGGAAATCGACAGATAGAAGATGCGCTTCTGCTCGGCGCGGCCGCGCGATACCGAATCGAGGATCAGCCCGGTCATCATCGACAGCATGGCCAGAAGCAGCATGCCGATCGACAGCACCCAGGTCGGCATCCGCGGCACGAGACCCGTCTCGGCGAATTCGATGACCACCGGGATCATCAGGCCGATGCTGGCCGCCAGGAAGAACAGCGCGAAGGTGCCGAAGAAGCGCAGCGGCTGCGTCTCCTTCACCAGCATGGCGAACATCCACAGGATCCTGGCGCCGTCGCGGAAGGTCGACAGTTTCGACGACGAGCCCTCCGGGCGGCGGCCGTAATCGAGCGCCATCTCGCTCACCGGCAGCTTGAGCTGAGACGCATGCACCGACATCTCGGTCTCGATCTCGAAGCCGCCGGACACCGCCGGGAAGCTTTTGACGAAGCGGCGCGAAAATACCCGGTAGCCGGAGAAGATGTCGGTGAAATCGGTCCCGAACAGGCCTTTGTAGAGCCGGTTGAAGATGTGGTTGCCGAAGGCGTGGCCGTTGCGGCCGGCATCGTCGGTCACGCCGCGCCTGGTGCCCACCACCATGTCCGAGCGCTCGGTCTGCAGCACGTTGATCAGCTGCGGCGAGTCTTCCGGCGCATAGGTGCCGTCGCCGTCGGCCATCACATAGATGTCGGCATCAATGTCGGCGAACATGCGCCGCACCACATTGCCCTTGCCCTGGCGCGGCTCGCGCACGACGATGGCGCCGGCTGCTCGGGCCTTCAGCGCCGTGAGGTCCTTGGAATTGTTGTCGTAGACATAGACCGCGGCCGACGGCAGGGTCTCGCGGAAGCGCCGCACGACCTCGCCGATCGTGAGCTCCTCATTGTAGCAAGGCAGGAGCACGGCGATGACCGGCTCGTGGCGGACTGCATGCGGCATGTCTGTCTCCGGACGCCCGACCAGCCTCCGGCCGGCCTGATGCCGGTCCCGTCGAGCCGTTTTACTATTTATTGAAGCGGTTAAGGCTAGGTTTAAACCGATCCTCTCCCGTCAAAGGTCACGGCAATGGGCACAGCCGAGAACGGCGCCGCCGCGTGGAAATCCGACCTCGTGCTGGCGCTGCTTGTCACCCTGCTCGCGCTCGCCGCCGATGCGTGGGCCGGCTTTGGCCAACTGACTGCTGCCGGCGGCGACAACGACAATCTGCTGCGCCTCGTCGAGGTCCGCGACCTGCTTGCCGGTCAGGGCTGGTTCGACCTGCACCAGTATCGCATGGGGTTGGAAGGGGGCTTCGTCATGCACTGGTCCAGGCTGGTGGATGCGCCGATCGCCGCGATCGTGCTTGCCGCCTCGGCGCTGACCGGCAGCAGGCCGCTTGCCGAGGACGTGGCGCAGGTGCTGTGGCCGGCGCTGCTCTTCTGGTCGACCCTGTTCTTCACCGCTCGCGCCGCGCGCAGCTTCGGCGGCGCCGGCGCGGTGCTGCCCGCCATCCTGGTCGGCGGCGCCGGCTATTATTTTCTCGGCATTTATGACCCCGGCGCGCTCGATCACCACAACGTCCAGCTGATGCTCACCATGGCGAGCCTCGCTTTGCTGCTCGAGGCGCCTGCCTGGCGCTGGGCCGCGCTGTTGTCCGGCCTCTGCGCGGCGCTGACGCTCGCCGTCGGCATGGAAACCGTGCCTTACGTCGCCACCATCGGCGTCTGCGTGTCGCTGCTGTTCGTCGCCGATCCGAGCGGCGAGCGGACAATCGCCCGCGATTTTGGCCTCGGCTTCGCCGGCGTCGCGGCGCTTGTCTTCGCCACCACCATCCCGCCCTCCGCCTGGGACGTGGCTGAGTGCGATGCCTTCTCCGTCGCGCAGTTCGTCGTCGCGGCCATCGCCGGCGTCGGGCTGGCGGCGATCGCCTCTATCCGGGCCACAGCCGGCAGCCGGCAGCGCGGGCTGGCGTCGCTTGCCGCGCTGGGCCTCGTCCTCGGCGTGGTCGTGACGGCTCTGTTCCCGCAATGCCTCTCAGCCCCCTATGCCAATCTCGAACCACGCCTCAAGGAACTGTGGCTCGACCATATCGACGAGGCCCAGTCGCTGTTCACCCTGCTCGTCCATGATCCGGCGCGCGTTGCGGCGCGTTATGCGACGCCGCTGGTAGCGCTCATCCTGATGGCGCTGCCTTTGCGGCGCGGCGGCTGGCCGCGGCAGGACGGCCTCGTCGCGGCGCTGCTCGCCGTCTCCTTCGTGGTCGGCGCCTGGCAGCTGCGCGGCACCACCTTCTCGATCGCCTTCGCGGTCATTCCGCTGTCGGCCTGGATCGCGAAATGGCGGGCGCGGGCGGAGGCCGGCTCTTCGCCCGGCGTGGCGCTGCGCCTTGCGGCCGTCTGGCTGGTCTCGATCAACCCGGTCTGGACCGGCGTTGCCGCCGCCGCCTCGGTGGCGTTCGAAAAAGGACCGGCTGTCGCCGACCGCGGCGCGACGGACAAGGCCTGCCAGAAGAAGGCCACCTTCGCGCCGCTTGGCGGCATGACCGGCACGACCGTGCTTGCGATCTCCAATCTCGGCGCGCCGATCCTCGTCTATAGCGGCCACAAGGTCTTCGCTGGCCCCTATCACCGCAACGTCGCCGGCAATCTCCTGGCGCTGGACGCCTTTCTCGGCTCGGCCGATGACGCGCGGCGGATCGTCGAGGCGCATCGTGTCGGCCTCGTCGCCATCTGCCCCGGCAATGGCGAGAGCCGGACCCTGACCCAAAAGGCGCCGCAGGGCTTCCTGGCCGGGCTGCTGCGCGGCAGCGTGCCCGACTGGCTCGAGCCCGTCAGCGGGACCAAGGGCAGCCCGATCGAGCTCTATCGCGTCAGGCAAGCCGGTTAAAGGAAGCGCGAGCGGCGCGCGCGATCGCACGGCCGGAAGCGAACCTGGAAAGAGTATTCGACATCTATATTAGAAGTTTCGAATGAAAGAATATTTTGGAGCGGATCGGAAGTCCTTGTCCAAGGCTGAACCGTTGCCGGCGGCGCAAGCAACTCCTGGACGAAGGAAAATCGATTTTCCGATACTTTTCCTAAACGCTTTGGTGCCAGTCTGATGAGAAATACCGACATCAGAACAGGGACATGATGCAAACGACGTTTGGCACCGGTCAGCCAGGCAAGGAAAACACGGATCTGGCCTTCACGGATTCGTTGACCGGGCTCGGCAACCATCGTCGCTTCTTCGACAAGGTCGATCGCCTGATCAGCGACCGCGCCGACGATCCCGCGCCTTTCACCGTCGGCATCCTCGACCTCGACGGCTTCAAGCCGATCAACGACCTGTTCGGCCACAAGGCCGGCGACGACATCCTGATCCAAGTGGCGATGCGCCTGCGCGCCTCGATGGATGGCTATTCCACCGTCTGCCGAATCGGCGCCGACGAGTTCGCCTATCTCTACCCGATGGTGTTCTCCGAGGAGCAGGCGGCCGAGAAGTCGCGCATGCTGATCGAGATATTGTCGGCGCCCTATGACGTCGGCGAGCGCACCGCGAGGCTCTCGGCCTCGGTCGGCTGCTCGCTCTTCTATTCCGGCGACGAGACCACCGAGATCCTGATCAACAAGGCCGAGACCGCGCTTTATCACGCCAAGCGCTCGGGCCGCGGCCGCGTCGTCGTCTACACGCGCGAGATGGAGGAGGCGGCCAAGCGCGTTACCCGCATCGAGCAGGCGCTGCGCCGCGCCGTCTCGGCCGGCGAGGTGGAGCCGCATTTCCAGCCCATCGTCGATTTGAACAGCCGCCGCACCATCGGCTTCGAGACCCTGGCGCGCTGGACCGACCGCGACCTCGGCGTCGTGCCGCCATCCGTCTTCATCCCGATCGCCGAAGAACGCGGCATCATCGGTCCGCTGTCGCAGCTGGTGCTGCGCAAGGCGACGGAAGCGGCGCGCAGCTGGCCCAAGGATCTGTTCCTGTCCTTCAACCTGTCGCCCTCGCAGCTTGTCGACCAGAACACCGGCCTGCATATCCTGGCCATCCTCGAGCGCACCGGCTTCGACCCGCGCCGCCTGGAGATCGAGATCACCGAGACCGGCCTGATGAACGATCCGGCCTCGGCCGAGAAGATCGTCGAGGACCTGCGCCGCGTCGGCATCCGCGTCTCGCTCGACGATTTCGGCACCGGCCAGTCCTCGCTCGGCCGCCTGCGCGAGTTCCATTTCGATAAGCTCAAGATCGACCGCGCCTTCGTCTCCTCCATTCTCGACGACCGGCCCTCGGAGCACATCATCCGAGCGATCCTGGCCATGTGCGAGGGGCTCGGCATGGATGTCGTCGCCGAAGGCATCGAGGACGAGGCGCAGGCCGACCGCCTCGTCCAGTTCGGCTGCGCCGGCGGCCAGGGCTATCTGTTCGGCAAGCCGGCCGATGCCGACGCCACGCTCGGCTATCTGCGCGATTCCTATCGCGGCGCGCTGCATGCCAAGGCAATCTGACAAGGTCTGTTGATATTCAGGTGAGGCCGGCCTGCTAATGTCGGCTTCCTGCGCTTCCGGTGCTCACGTACTTTAAGTACGCTCCGCTCCGGTTCTCGGAACCCACCCAGTTTGGTCGCTTCGCGCCCGTCTTCGACTCCGACTCGGCCTGACCTGAATCTCAACAAACCTTGAGCAGCTTCCGGGGGACGGGGGTGCAGAGCTCATTTGTCGGACATAAGCTGCCGAATCCGCCTTTTCGCCCTTGCTCCCCGGCCCGGCGTGGCTAGGATGCGCGCCGGCCAAAGGGAGAAGAAATCATGATGCCATCGGCGCGGTTCGCCGACCTCGACGGCGCCTCGGTGCTGATCACCGGCGGCGGCTCCGGCATCGGCGCGGCGCTGACCGAAGGTTTCATGCGGCAGAACGCTAAAGTCGCCTTCATCGACATCGCCGAGAGCCCAAGCACGGCCCTGGCCGACCGGCTGGAGAAGGAGCTGGGCCGCCGCCCGCTCTATCTCAAGGCCGACCTGCGCGACATCGCGGCGCTGCGCGCCGCCGCGGCCAAGGCGGCTGAAGCGCATGGCGATGTCACCGTTTTGGTCAACAACGGCGCGCTCGACGACCGCCACGCCGTGGAAGACGTCACCGTCGAGTTCTGGGACAACAATCTCGCCATCAACCTGCGGCCGCATTTCTTCACTGCCCAGGCGGTGGCGCCCGGCATGAAACGCGCCGGCGGCGGCTCGATCATCAACTTCACCTCCACCTCCTATCTGATCAACCATCCCGACATGCCGGCCTACACAGCGGCCAAGGCAGGCATACTCGGCCTGACCAAAGGCCTTGCGGGTAAGCTCGGCGCCGACCGCATCCGCATCAACGCGGTGGCGCCAGGCTGGGTCATCACCGAGCGCCAGCGCGAGCTCTGGGTCACGGATGACGGGCTCGCCGCCCATATCGCCAAGCAATGCATCAAGGACGTCATGCAGCCCGACGACATGGTGGGCACGGTGCTGTTCCTGGCGTCGGACGCCTCGCGCATGCTGACCGCCCAGATGCTGATCGTCGACGGAGGCTTCCTGTGAGTTCGGCACCGGCGGTTGCTGCGCTCGACTGGGGCACGACCAGGCTGCGGGCCTGGCTGCTCGACAATACCGGCAAGGTGCTTGCCGAGCGGCGCGGCGACGACGGGCTGATCACCGCCCGCGAAAAAGGTTTTGCCAAGGTGCTGGAAGGCCATCTCAACGCCATGGGCGCGCCGGACACGCTGCCGGTCGTCATCTGCGGGATGGCCGGCTCGCGGCAGGGCTGGATCGAGGCGCCTTATGTCACCGTGCCGGCGCCGATCGGCGCGATCTTGCGCGGCGCCGCCCGCATCGAGGGCTCGCGCCGCGACATCCGCATCGTGCCCGGCCTCGCGCAGCGCCTGGCCGACGCGCCGGATGTCATGCGCGGCGAGGAAACCCAGCTTGCCGGCGCCGGTTTGCCGGCAAAGGGGCGCCATCTCGTCTGCATGCCGGGCACCCATTCAAAATGGGTTTCGGTCCAGGACGGTACCGTCGAAGGTTTCGGCACCTGGCCGACCGGCGAATTGTTTTCCGTCTTGGCTACGCACTCGATCCTGAAACATTCGCTGGGCGAGCATCCCGCTCCGGTCGCCGCCGACAGCCCGTTCTTCCGGCAATGGTGCGAGCGGGCCCTGGGCGAGGGCGGCGACGTGACCTCGAAGCTGTTCGCCATCCGCGCCGCCGGGCTTCTGCAGGATTTGAAGCCCGCCGACGCGGCGGCATGCCTGTCCGGACTTTTGATCGGCGGCGAGATCGCCTCGGCGAGGCGCCGCTATGGCGCCGGCGAAGCGCTGGTGGTGCTGGTCGCCTCGGGCGCGCTGGCTACGCTCTACGGTTCCGCCCTTGGTTTTGCCGGCCTTGCCTTCCGCACCGTCGACGCCGATGAAGCGGTGCGCGCCGGCCTTGTCGAGGCCGCGCGCGAGAACGGCATGATTGGAGGCGCTTGATGAGCCAGACCGCACCCTTCCCGAAGCTCAGGCGCGGCCTTGTCGCCATCCTGCGCGGCCTGAAGCCGTCCGAGGCGGTGGCGATCGGCAAGGCGATCCATGACGCCGGCATCGAGGCAATCGAAGTGCCGCTCAATTCGCCGGAGCCGTTCGTCTCCATCGCCGATCTGGTCAAGGCGCTGCCGCAAACCGCGCTGATCGGCGCCGGCACGGTGCTGACGGCGGCGCACGTCGACGCCTTGCACAAGGCTGGCGGTCGCCTGCTGGTCAGCCCCAACATCGA
>NZ_RZSB01000909.1:0-2147 GCF_004023285.1 Mesorhizobium sp. M2A.F.Ca.ET.067.02.1.1 | reverse complement strand
GAATCCAGCGCGTCAAGCGCGTCGGCGCGGCGCAGTTTGGCGGCGGATGCGGGTTTTGGGAGCCGGAGGTCCATGACGGCGGCTCAGAACAGATATTTTTTGTCTGCCCAGGCGAGCAGCACGGCTGCATCGCGGTCTGGCAGCCGCACGCGGCCGGCACGCAACCCGGCGGCGATCGCGCGGCCGACGTTCGGATCGACCCAGTGCCCGTGCGTCATCAGAAAGAACCAGGCGAAGGGCAGGCCGATTTTTTGGTCTATCGCCTCGATGCGCTCCATCAGTCGATGCACGGAGACGCTGTCTTCCGCCAGCAGCTGTTCGCTGGGAGACCGCAGAGGTCGCGGGATAAAGCCGATCTCGCGCCGGTCGCGATGCTCAAGATCGTGAATGTCGAAGGCCCAATGATCAAAAATGCGGTGGTCGCAAGCACTCGATCGTTCCCAATCGGCAAAAAAGCGGTTCTCGCGCGGCACAAAATCGAACCAGTCGGGATTGGCTTCCAGGAACGCAATATCCCGCTTACTCTCGGAGCCGACCTCGTGAATGACACGGTTCTCGAGTTCCGGTCGGCGCGCCTCCCGCTGTTCGCGTTCGATGCGCGCCTGGCGCGCTAGAAAACTGCGCATGTGAACGATGCCGCCGCCAGCGCGGCCGCGCAGCCGGTAGATGGGCCCGGCAAGCACGGGCGCGACCGCATCAGGCTCGCGCCGCACCCAGGACGGGTCCAAAAGATCGTCGGCGTTATAAGGGCGATAATCGGGATCGACCACCGGTCCGGCCAAAACCTCGATTTCGCGGCCGAGCGAGAGCTGGACAAAATCGGCGACGCCGAGGCCGGTGGGCGCGAAGGCGAAGACGCTGGCGCCGCGCCATTCGGTGAACCGGAGGTCGCCGCTTCGGTGTCGGTTCCAGAAGGCAGTGAGGTCGCCGCTCAGGTCGGCCAGCTCGCGCTCGACCCAGGCGCGATGGTCGCCAATGCGTGTGCCACTGGCGGACAAAACGGTGCGGGCGTCGCCGCGCCAGTAAAAATCGTCGATCGAGGCTGCGGTGAAATCAAAACCGGGAAAGGCGTTGGCAAGCGCAGGGGCGAGCTCGGCGTCGGCCGACACCGGCTCGAGGCTTTTCAGGACGGCTTGAACGGAAGCGGTATCGGGCAGGCGGATCGGCTCTGCGGTCATAGTGGCGTCCCTTGCGCGCGAGGTCGTCCATGCAGCGGGACGAACCAATTCACTGAACCAGCCAGACGACAAGCGCCGAAAACCCTACGTTTCCAGGCCCTGTCCAGCGATCCAGGGTGAGGAGTTTTGCTGATTTGCGCGGCGAGATCAATCACTATCGATAAGCGGTCATTATCGATAGTGATATTGACGCCAACGCGACCCACCTACAAGTCAAGTTAATCAGGAGATAGCTGGACTGTCGCGAATCAGGTAGCGTGAAATCAATGACGTACGACGTCACAAAGCTTCCTCTGGAACCCCTCATTGGGCCGGTTGCCCGCGCCACCGAGCTTTTGGCGCGTCTCGACGAGCGTCTGGCCCGCTCGAGCGTTCGCGACGGTTGGATCGAACGCCAGAACTTTGCCGACGCCGCTAGCGCGCTCTGGCTGGAGGGCGAGCTCGTTCATGTCGAGGATCTGGTCCTGCATGATGCCCACATGGATATCCGCACGCCGACCCACGAACTCACGCGCGCGCATGCCGTGCTTCGCGCCCGCCGCCAGATTATTGCCCGCGCCCCGGACTGGGCGCTCGGGCGCGATGGCCTGCGCCAGCTCACCGGCCGGGGCAACGTGGCCTCGCCGGCGGGAGACGGCCGGGAAGGGGAGGCGATATCTGTGCCGGCATCTGGTGCTGACGAGCCATCCGACATGGATGAGCCGGATCCGTTGGCGCAAGAGTTGGCGGCAATCGACGCGATGCTCGAACGGACCACCAAGGTGCTGGACGGTGGGGCGATGCTAGCCCGAAAAGAAGCGGCCTCGCAGCCTCCTCGCCCAGCGCTTGTCTACGATCTTGACTGGGATGAGGACGCGCGTCTGGCCGAATGGCAGGACGTGCTCGCTCAGACGCGGGAACTGCCGGCGATCCTGCGCGCGGCGGTCCTGCTCGATGCCTGGTCGGAGATCGAGGTCCTGCAACACGCCT
>NZ_RZSB01000908.1:0-2150 GCF_004023285.1 Mesorhizobium sp. M2A.F.Ca.ET.067.02.1.1 | reverse complement strand
GCCCCAGATATCCTCGCAGATCGGGACGCCGATGCGCACGCCGCTGAAGCGCAAGACCGGCACGCATAATTCCATCGTCGTCGCCGACGGTGGCAAGATCATCGCCGAGCGCTACAAGCTCGATCTGCCCAACTACGGCGAGTTCGACGAGAAGCGCGTCTTCCAGGCCGGACCTGAACTGCAGGGGCCGGTCAACTTCCGCGGCGTGCGCATCGGCGTCCCGATCTGCGAGGATATCTGGGGCGACATCGCGGTCTGTGAGACGCTGGCCGAAAGCGGCGCCGAGATCCTGCTGGTGCCGAACGGCTCGCCCTATTACCGCGCCAAGATCGACGTGCGCCACCAGGTCGTCATCCGCCAGGTCATCGAAACCGGCTTGCCGATCGTCTACGCCAACCAGCTTGGCGGCCAGGATGAGCTGATCTTCGATGGGGCCTCGTTCGCCATCGGGGCCGACAAGACGCTGGCCTTCCAGATGAGCCAGTTCGAGGACGCGATCGACGTCACCACCTGGAAAAGAAGCCGCGTCGCCGCAGGCGCGCAAAATGGAAATAATTCCGACACCTGGGTCTGCTCGGAAGGCCCGATGTCGAAGGTCCCCGAGCGGGAAGAGGCGGACTATCGCGCCTGCATGCTCGGCCTGCGCGACTACGTCAACAAGAACGGCTTCAAGAACGTCGTGCTCGGCCTCTCCGGCGGCATCGACTCGGCGATCTGCGCGGCCTTGGCCGTCGATGCGCTGGGCGAAGAGCGGCTGCGCACCGTGATGATGCCCTACCGCTACACCTCGAAGGATTCGCTGAAGGACGCCGAGGACTGCGCGCGCGCTCTCGGTTGTCGCTATGACATCGTGCCGATCTCCGAGCCGGTCGAAGGCTTCAAGCATGCGCTGACGCAGCTCTTCGAGGGCACCCAGGAAGGCATCACCGAGGAAAACCTGCAGAGCCGTGCGCGCGGCACGATCCTGATGGCGATCTCGAACAAATTCGGTTCGATGGTGGTCACCACCGGCAACAAGAGCGAGATGTCGGTCGGCTACGCTACGCTTTACGGCGACATGAATGGCGGCTTCAATCCGATCAAGGATCTCTACAAGATGCAGGTCTACGCGCTGTCGCGCTGGCGCAATTCGCATGTGCCGCCGGGCGCGCTCGGTCCTTCCGGCGAGGTCATTCCGAAGAACATCATCGACAAGGCGCCGTCGGCGGAGCTGCGCGAGAACCAGACCGACCAGGATTCGCTGCCGCCCTATCCAGTGCTGGACGACATTCTCGAATGCTTGGTCGAGAACGAGATGAGCGTCGACGACATCGTCGCGCGCGGCCATGACCGGGCAACGGTGACCCGCGTCGAGCACCTGCTCTACATCGCCGAATACAAGCGCCGGCAGGCGGCGCCCGGCGTGAAGATCACGCGGAAGAATTTCGGCCGGGACCGCCGTTATCCAATCACCAACCGGTTCCGGGATCGCGGTTGATCCCCGGCGAGATTGCGGCAGCGCAGCGCATGCAAGACATAGAAATCAGCTTCGACCTGTCGCGGATCGATTTCCGGGCAACGTCCGATCAGCTCATGCAAAGCTATTGGGGCGCGTCGCGGACCGACGAGGCCCACCGCCGCGCCTTCGACAACTCGCTCTGCGCCGGCGCCTATCTCGATGGCGAGCAGGTCGGCTTCGCCCGCGCGATCACCGACTACACGGTCTTTGCCTATGTCGCCGACGTCATCATCTGGCCACAGCATCGCGGGCGGGGGATCGGCAAGCTGCTCGTCCAGGCGCTGATCGATCATCCCGAAGTCAGCACGGTGACGCATTGGAGCCTGTCGACCGACGACGCCCACAGCCTCTACGAGAAGTTCGGATTCAAGGCGTCGACGGACGGACGCTACATGCGGCTGGATCGCAAAGCGGGCAAGCCAACGGCTTCAAGCGCGTCGGACTGAAACCGTTCAGCCGTTTCTGCGCGGCATGCACCAGCCCGCGCAACCTGCCGTTGTTGCAAATTCGTCTCAGTGCTTGGACCAGATGTCGTTTTGGCGGCAGGCCGACTTGGCGTTCGGCCGATGCCTCCCTATAAGAACCTCTCCGCGATTCCCTTCCGGGAGGACCGTATGGCAGGATTTGACATCGTTATGCGAGGCCGCGAAGC
>NZ_RZSB01000907.1:0-2154 GCF_004023285.1 Mesorhizobium sp. M2A.F.Ca.ET.067.02.1.1 | reverse complement strand
TTGCGGGAAGCCCGGGGTGCCCTTCATGAAGAGCACGACGTCGTTGCTCTTCACTTCATTGTCGATGTAGTCGCTGATGCCGGTCATGGACAATCCTTTCACGCCTGTGGGAGTCAGGCTCGAAGCATGTCCTTCAAATAAACCCATAGGGTGGCTGAAACAAGACGTTAGCCGAGACACTGGCCCAATGGCGCAAGGGATAACGCGATGTTGTGCCAAGCCTGAGAGGATGGCAGCGTTCAGTCCGGGACGCTGGTCTGCAGCGCCAGCGCGTGCAGCACGCCGCCCATATTGCCCTTCAGCGCGTCATAGACCATCTGGTGCTGCTGGACCCGGCTCTTGCCCCGGAAGCTTTCGGCAACGACCTCCGCCGCGTAATGGTCGCCGTCGCCGGCGAGATCACGGATCGTCACCTTGGCGTCCGGAATGCCTTCCTTGATCAGTTTTTCGATGTCGTGTGCATCCATTGCCATGGCAAAATCCTGTTTCAAGCGGGGCAGCTAGGCAGCACCTATGATCTGACTCGCGAGCCTAAAGCCTTTCCGACCCGGATTGAAGCCGTTCCGTCCGCGACAGCGGCCTAAGAATTATCCTGCTTCGAATGGACCACGCCGTCTTCGGTGACGTCATCGCGGGTCGAGAAGGCCCGGCCAAGGCTGAAGGTGAGTATATAAAGCGGGATGTTGATCAGCAGGCCGACGATCGGAAGATAGCTCGTCATTCGCCAGGCGGACGAGAAGAAGGGTTGGCCATAGCCGTCGCAGATCAAGGACGAGCCATAGTCCCAAGTCGCTCCGATGATCGCGGCAACGATGAAGAGCTTGATGCAGGTCGCGATATGCCGTGTTCGCGCCGGCTCCGGCGCTAGCCTGTCCCACAGCACCAGGCAGACGATCGGAACCGCGTAGATCAGGGTCTGCAAGACGAGCATCGGCAAAGTGGCATTGGCCGCGGCCAGGAACCCGTCGCGAGTTTCCAGCCGTGCGCACGCCTCGCTCGAGGTGGTCGACAGCAATAAGAAAACGAACGGGCCGAGGAACCAGAAGAAGAACAGCGAAGGCCAGAAGACGACTGCGATCAGCGCCTTCACAGTTAAATCATGTCGCATAAAAAAGGATTTATGCAACATGATTTAAGTCTTTTGTCGTAAGCATGTCTTTTCCCGAAACCGCTGCACACTTTCGGGAGACATGCTTCTGGTCAACTGGCCTGGTCCATGAAGCGCGGGAACCAGCCTTCATGGGCAGCCTTCAGCTCGCTGACCGGGACCGGCCGTGCGTCACCCAGTTTCAAGTCACGCCCTCCGGTGGTGCCGATCCAGGGCGCGAAGATGCCGAGCTTCTCCTGTTCCTGGCGGATCCTGTCCCATTCGCCGCTCTGCGGGTCGATCGACAGCGTCAGCAGGTAGCGGCCCTGGTCCTCGCCGAACCAGACCGGAATCGGATCGGTGCCGGTGAGCCCCGGAATGGCGGCGCCAATGCCGGAGGCCATCGCCATTTCGGCGAGCGCTATCGCCAGGCCGCCGTCGGAGATGTCGTGCGCGGCGGTGACGACGCCGAATGCAATCAGCGAGCGCACATGGTCGCCGACGCGCTTTTCATGCGCGAGATCGACCGGCGGCGGCGGACCGTCGGCGCGGCCGTGGATGTCGCGCATATAGACGGACTGGCCGAGATGGCTGCCCCAGCTCGGCGGCGCGCCGACCAGCACGATCATCTGGCCCTCGGCGGCAAAGCCGATGCGCGCCATCTTCGACCAGTCGGCGATCAGCCCGACGCCGCCGATGGTCGGCGTCGGCAGGATGCCGCGGCCATTGGTTTCGTTGTAGAGCGAGACATTGCCGGAGACGATCGGGAAGCCAAGCGCCCGGCAGGCATCGCCGATGCCCTTAACGGCACCGACGAACTGGCCCATGATCTCGGGCCGCTCCGGATTGCCGAAATTGAGGTTGTCGGTGGCGGCGAGCGGCAGCGCGCCGGTGGCGGTCAGGTTGCGCCAGCATTCGGCCACGGCCTGCTTGCCGCCTTCGTAAGGGTCGGCCTCGCAGTAGCGGGGCGTGACGTCGGAAGAGAAGGCGAGCGCCTTGGTCGGATGGCCCTCGACGCGCACCACGCCGGCGTCGCCGCCCGGAAGCTGCAGTGAGTTGCCCTGGAT
>NZ_RZSB01000906.1:0-2157 GCF_004023285.1 Mesorhizobium sp. M2A.F.Ca.ET.067.02.1.1 | reverse complement strand
CCTTTACGTACAGCGCCGTTGTGTTGATGCTCCGGTGCCCGAGAAGATCGGCGACCTCGTTGATCGGCCTTCGCTGCTTGACGAGCTGGGTGGCAAGACTGTGGCGCAGGAGATGCGCACCTGCGACCCGCCCGAGTTCAACCCCGCCATGTCGCAACCGCTTCCGCACGATCCTCGAAACAGGCGACGCGCATTTGAATGCTGCCACGGGCGGCGTGAAGGACAGGAACAGATACGGACTATCCACCTTCGGTCGAGCGCGCAGGACGTAGTCGGCGAGCGCGGCGCCGGTCTCCTCGAGCAGCGGCGCCACCCGATCCCGCTTGCCCTTGGTGCGCCGGACAGAAACCTCGCCAGCACGCCAGTCGATATCCCGCAGCTGAAGGGCGCGTAGCTCACCGTTGCGAATACCCGTGGTGGCGAGTAGCAGCAGGACAGCTCGATCGCGGATGTCGACCGGCGTCGTTGCGCCGATCGCATTGATTGCGCGCCGAACGTCATCCCATGCAAGGCGCGGCGGCAAATGCGCCAAACGCCAATGAGGCGTCCTTGGGACGACGCGGTCGAGATCCTGGTCATGGTGGCCAGCCCAACATAAAAACTGAAGAAATGTTCGGATGTGAGAAGTCGCTGCCGTGCGGGTGCCGGTGGTCGCTGATAGCGACAGCCGATGCTCGACAGCAGCGAGGACGTGCTCAGCCGTCAACGCCTCGATGTTTTGACCGGGATGATGATGGCGGAACCAATCCAGAAAGCGGCGGCCGCCCAGTAGAACGCCTTCGCGGGTCTTCGGCTCAAGTCCTCGCACCTTGCGCAAATAGTCGGAAAATGAGGTCAGAAGCGGAGTATCCGGATCATCATCTACCCTGGGAGCGGAAGCAATGAAGCGCTCCGGAGCCACTCGCCGTGCATGTCCCAGCGCCGATGCTGCCCCAATGCGTGGAGAATCCGTAGTAAACGTGCATAAATAGCTGTCGACGACATCTTGATGGATCGGCATCCGCCCACAGCGCGTTGCGGCAAACTGGCTAAAGCGTGCAATCCGGCTCAGGTAAATCTTGGCGGACGCTCGCTTGTAACCAAGGGTGAAAAAATGCTCCGCGAGGCGATCCATCTCGCCACCGAGTGCACCGCTACGCAGGCGCTTGAGCACCCCACAATAGGAAAAATAGAACTCGAGCATTCTGCCCCTCCGGCGTTGTGGCACAGGGGACTCCCGCGCCATGAGAGAGGCATGAAATATTATGTGGCGGAGGCAAGCTGGGTTTGGCCGGCTCGAAAGGGGTCAGGGCGGCTCCGCCACATAATCTCGCCCGATGCATAAATGCGGGTCTCGGCCCAGCGTCTCCTGAACCTGCAGAGCGAGGCCTTGCATCCCGCGACGCATATCGGTCCGGCCGACCGCCAACCAGATCCGCACCTGGCTCGGGACCGGGATCATGAAACGCCCAGCGCCTTCACCATCGCCGCCGCCAGTGTTGGCGGCGTGGTCAGCGGAATCCGCAGCCGCACCTTGCCGGCGACCTCCAGCTCGATCACCGCTGGGGATGCCGCCGGCCGCGAAACGGCGACAGGCTCGTCGGGAGCCACGACAACTTCGGCAAAGCCCGTCTCGCGGGCTCTCACCGTGCGGCGCCACTTATAGATCAGGCTGGTCGCGACATCGTACTGACGCGCCACCGCCGTCACTGTGGCCCCGGGCGCGAATGCCGCGGCCAGTATCCGGCACTGATCCGCCTCACTCCAACGACGCGCCGCTCCGGCCCGGTCAATAACGTCACATGGCTCATGCTGTGCTGTTAACTTCGCTCGTAAGGACGACCTTAAGAGCGCAGCCTCGCTACCGTGCCATCTTCTCGCAAGGCGGCCTTCGCCGGAGGCGTGCGCTCTGTGAGGCCGAACTTCCCCAACCGAAGGCGCAAGGCCTCCTCTACGCGGAGCGCATCCTCGCGATATTGGAAACAGATCACAAAGTCGTCGATATAGCGCACCAGCCGGGCTCCGCCCCGCAACCGGACCTTCACCGCGCGCTCGGCGACCTATCATCATTGAAACCGCAGTCGGACATCGGATACGTCGAAACGGGTTAAATGACGCGTGACTTCCGTTCCCCGCGGAGAAATCCTGCCCCTATTTTTGGAAAAACGCGGGTGCCGA
>NZ_RZSB01000905.1:0-2160 GCF_004023285.1 Mesorhizobium sp. M2A.F.Ca.ET.067.02.1.1 | reverse complement strand
TTGCAACGCGGGCCTGCGGCGGCAGGGTTGCCGTCAGCCTTTGTGCGCCGATCCGGGCGGTGGTGACCTGTTCGGGGCCTGTCAATTCGACGACCTCGATCTCGACCGGCAACGACAGGTCCGTGCCGCTGCCGGGCCCGAGGCGGAGCGCTTCCGGCCTGACGCCGACAATGACCTGGGCCCCGTCACCGGCTGCGCCTGTGAAGCGTGCCGGCAGCGCCAGACGCGCATCCGTGCCGGTGATGGCGAGCTTGCCGCCCTCGACGGTGGCTTCCAGCATGTTCATCGCCGGCGCGCCGACGAAACCGGCCACATAGAGCGTTGCCGGCTGGTTGTAGATCTCTTCCGGGGTGCCCAACTGTTCGATGCGGCCGTCGCGCATGACGGCGATCCGCGTCGCTAGCGTCATCGCCTCGATCTGGTCATGGGTGACGTAGACGACCGTGGTCCTGAGCATCTCATGCAGGCGCTTCAGTTCCGTGCGCATTTCCAGGCGGAGCTTGGCGTCCAGATTGGAGAGCGGCTCGTCGAACAGGAAGACCTGCGGCTTGCGCACCAGCGCCCTGCCGATGGCGACGCGCTGGCGCTGGCCGCCGGACAATTGGCCAGGCTTGCGGTCGAGCAGGGTCTCGATCTGCAGGAGTCTCGCGGTCTCGCGCACGGCCTTGTCGCGCTCGGTGGCGGGAACCTTGCGCATCTCCAGGCCGAAGCCGATGTTGCGGCTGACGGTGAGGTTCGGATAGAGCGCGTAGGATTGGAACACCATGGCGATGTCGCGGTTCTTGGGATGCACGCCAAGCACTGAACGGCCGCCGATCAGCACGTCGCCGCTGGTTGCTTCGGCGAGACCGGCGATGATGTTGAGCAAGGTGGATTTGCCGCAACCCGAGGAGCCGAGCAGCACCAGGAACTCACCATTTTCGAGCGCGATGTCGATGCCTTTCAGCGTCTCGACGCTGCCGTAGTTCTTGCGGACGTCGCGGATCTCAAGCGCGCTCATGGACGGCATCCTCGAATTGGGTCGGCCCGCCATAGTCGCGGGGCAAGGTTGAGATGGCGCGCGAGGCCACGCGGATGGCGGCGGACAGGCACTTTTCAAGGGAGCGTTCCTGTGCCAGGGCGGCCAGGAAGGCGGCGTTGAAGACGTCGCCGGCGCCGATCGTGTCGACGACAGCGACGCGCGGTGCCGGCACTTCGATGAGACCACCATCGGCGCCGATGGCGATCGCGCCGCCCGGTCCGCGTTTGACCACGACGATCGCCCCGTCCTTCATGCCGTTGCGGATCTTGCGCGCGGCCGCTACGGGACTTGCGAGGCCGGCCAATGTCGTCGTCTCGACCTCGTTGAAGAGCGCCAGTTCGCAGCGCGACAGCCAGCCGCGCGCCGCCGCGCAGTTCGCCTCGGTCCAGCCGTCGATCGGCCATCCCGTGTCGAGCGCGACGGCGATGCGGTGCGCTTCGGCCCAGTCGAAGAGCGCGCCATAGTCGCGCGTAAGGTCGTCGGTGAGAAAGGAGCCGCTGAGCAGCGCATAGCCGCCGGCGAGCCGGTTGCCGTCGAGCACCGAAAGCACATCGTCCAGGCTGAACCGAGGCAGGTGGCCGCGCGTGGTGAAGAAGGTGCGCTCGCCATCAGGATGGGTCATGCCGACCGACAATGTCGTGCCTTCAGGACGAACCGGCCATTTCTGCGCGCGGTGCCCGAACGCCTCGCGCAGCCAGCGGCCGAACTGGTCGTCGCCGAGATTGGCGGCGATCTCGAAGTCGATGCCCAGCGCCTGCCAGGCAAGCGCGGTGTTGCCGGCCTGGCCGCCGACGCGCAGGTCGTCATGGTCGACGACGGTCTCGGTGCCGGCCTTCGGCCAGGGCGCGACCGGGCCGACGATCAGGTCGACATTGACGTTGCCGATCACCGCGAGCGGCCGCATCATTCGCTCCTGGTGATCTTGGTGGTGCGCACCGGCGTTCCGGCATTCTCGACGCGGGAATCGGCGAAGGCGATCATCAGGCGTTGCGCCACGGGCAGCATGGCGAAGATCGCCGCCAGTCCGGAGGCGGGTTTGAAGGCCAGGGTCACGGCGCCCGCGACCGGCGGCTTGCCCGAAGCGTCGAACACGATCAGCGGCGCGCCGGTCTCGACGACGGACAGGGCCATCGCGGTGA
>NZ_RZSB01000904.1:0-2161 GCF_004023285.1 Mesorhizobium sp. M2A.F.Ca.ET.067.02.1.1 | reverse complement strand
GCCGCTCTTCAGTTGCGCGATGTCGAAGAATGGGGCGGTGGGGCCAGGCGTCTGCGGCGCATCGGGCATGGGAATAGAAGCCGTCACGCGCGCGTCGACGCTGCCGCCGATCGCCATGGTCGGCGTCAGCGCGACGATCGCGCCGAAAAGCGCGAAGAGATGAGGCCGCCTCGTCGGCATGGTTGCAATCCTAGCACATCGTCAGCAGGCGCGGGCACTAGAGAACCCGATGCGAAGCCTAGACTTAGGTCGTGAAGGGCTCGTAAACAAAAGGTTATCGAGGCCGTTCGAATTGCGCTTGCTGGCACTACGCCGATGCTTGCCGCTAAACCATGTCGAGACTATGGTGCGCGGCTTCGCTTTCGGTTAGAAGGCGCGCAAACAAAACAGACGCATGTCGCCCAAAAGTGGGAACCGGTTTTGGGATAACGACATGCGTAAACAGACAAAGTTCCAAGGAGTTTGGAAGATATGCTGAGAGGCTCGCTGACCGCGCTCGTCACACCGTTCGAAAAGAGCGGGCGTTTCGACGAGAAAGCCTTTCGCGCTTTCGTCGAATGGCAGATCGCCGAGGGCACCACGGGCCTCGTCCCGGTCGGCACCACAGGCGAGTCGCCGACGCTGTCGCATGAGGAGCACCGCCAGGTCGTGAAGGTCGCCATCGAGGTGGCCAAGGGCCGTGTTCCGGTCGTCGCCGGCGCCGGCTCCAACAACACCGAGGAAGCGGTCGGACTGGTGCAATATGCCGAGAAGGCCGGCGCCGATGCCGCCCTTGTCGTCACGCCTTATTACAACAAGCCCACGCAGCGCGGCCTTTACGCGCATTTCGCCGCCGTCGCCAAGGCGACCAGGCTGCCGATCATCATCTACAACATCCCACCGCGCTCGGTGATCGACATGACGCCGGAGACGATGGGCAGGCTGGCGCAAGACTTCAAGAACATCGTCGGCGTCAAGGATGCCACCGGCAAGGTCGAGCGCGTCTCCGAGCAGCGCATGACCTGCGGCAAGGACTTCATCCAGCTCTCGGGCGAGGATGCGTCGGCGCTCGGCTTCAACGCCCATGGCGGCGTCGGCTGCATCTCGGTGACATCGAATGTCGCGCCGCGGCTCTGCGCCGAATTCCAGGAAGCGACACTCTCCGGCGACAGTGCCAAGGCGCTCGAGCTGCAGGACCGACTGTTGCCGCTGCATAAGGCGATCTTCATCGAACCCGGCCTGTGCGGCGCCAAATATGCGCTCTCGAAGCTTGGCAAGGTCGAAGACGTGGTGCGCTCGCCGCTGGTGACGATCGAGGCCTCGACGGCCGAAAAGATCGACCAGGCGATGAAACACGCCGGCTTGATTAATTAGCGAGCCCGTTTGGAAACTCTACTCCTGCGGCCATCTGAAGGCGCCACCTGCGCTTCAGTGCTCACGTACTATATGTACGCTCCGCTCCGGTTCCGCGCATGGCCCCGAAAGCACGTTGCTTTCGGAGAGGGCCATGCGCAAGGTCGGATTTACAGAGCGTCCTTAGCGCGTTTTAAAAACGCTCGGCGCTCTGTGGACACCTTCACCTGACTCGCAGGAGCGAGTTTCGAAACGGACTCTGGACGCCATGAATCAAGTCAAGAAAGCCGACCCGAACAACAGGACGGTCGCCGAAAACCGCAAGGCGCGCTTCTCCTACGAGGTGCTCGACACGATCGAGACCGGCTTGGTGCTGACCGGCACCGAGGTCAAGTCGCTGCGCCAGGGCCAGGCCAACATCCAGGAATCTTACGCCTCCGCCGAGGGCGGCGAGATCTGGCTGATCAATTCCTATCTGCCGGAATACCTGCAGGCCAATCGCTTCAACCACGAGCCGCGCCGGCGCCGCAAATTACTGGTCTCGAAGCGCGAGATGGCCAAGCTGTCGCAAAGCGTCGAGCGCGAGGGCATGACGCTGGTGCCGCTGAAGATCTATTTCAACGACCGCGGCCGCGCCAAGCTGCTCTTGGCGATCGCCCGCGGCAAGAAATTGCACGACAAGCGCGAGACCGAAAAGCAGCGCGACTGGTCGCGCGAGAAGGGCCGACTGCTGAAGGAGCGCGGCTGAGCTTTCGCCGCTGGCGGAAAAGCCACCGGTCAGCTTCTTGGTTCAGGCCTAAAAGCATTTCGGACGGGGGGTGGTCTTGGG
>NZ_RZSB01000903.1:0-2171 GCF_004023285.1 Mesorhizobium sp. M2A.F.Ca.ET.067.02.1.1 | reverse complement strand
GACACGTCGAGTTCCTTCGCCCACCTCTCTGTCCTGCCGGACATCTCCCCCTCAAGGTGGGAGATTGGCGGTTTCGGCGTCCCACTCATCCTGCAACGTTGGCGATTGGCGAAGCCGACGTGACATCTAATCTCCCCCCAAGAGGGGGAGATGTCCGGCAGGACAGAGAGGGGGGCCTCGCGCCAATCTATCAGCCCTTTTCCTCCAAGGCCCCCTCCAGCGCCGCGATCCCCGTCACGATCGCCGCCCGTTCCTCCGCGCTGAACCTCGCCAGCAACTCCCTCTCAAACGCCTTCGCCAGCGGCACCATTTCCCGATAGGCCGCAAGCCCCGCCTTGGTCAGCGCAAGATGCTCGACCCGCCGATCCTTCTCGTCCGGCGTGCGCGTCAGCCAGCGCCGGCGTTCCAGCTCGACCACGGCGCGCGATACCTTGGTCTTGTGCATGGCCGACTGCTCTCCGAGCTCCGTCGCCGTCATCATGCCGCGCTGGCCGAGGCCTGAGAGCGTGCGCCATTCCGGCCGCGTCAGGCCATGGCGCTCCTTGTAGATGCGGGAGAACTCGCGGCTGACGGTGTCCGCAAGCCGATAGAGACGGTACGGGAGAAAGCTTTCCAGTTCGAGGATTTCAGGCTCCATGAAGCGCTCCCCAGGATGCAGCGCGACGTTGATAGTTACATTTTCGATGGTTACAAATGAAACCAGTTTGGTCAACATCGCCGGCAAGCTACGCTTCGCGAGGTTTGGGAACCGGGATCAGGGAGGATCGGATGGGCTTTTCCTACATGCCGGGCTTCGGCAATGACTTCGAGACCGAGACGCTGCCCGGCTCGCTGCCGCAGGGGCGCAACTCGCCGCAGAGGCCGGCCTACGGCCTATATGCCGAGCAACTGTCCGGCTCGCCCTTTACCGCGCCGCGCGGCACCAATGAGCGTTCGTGGCTCTACCGCATCCGCCCGAGCGTGAAGCACACCGGCCGCTTCAAGGGCGCGCGCTACCCGCTGTGGAAGACAGGCCCCAACATCGGCGATCATGAGTTGGCGCTCGGCCAATACCGGTGGAATCCGACGCCCATGCCCTCCGAGCCGACGAACTTCATCTCCGGCATGCGCACCTTCACCACGGCCGGCGATGCTGTCGGGCAATCCGGCATGGCCGCGCATGTCTATGTCGCCAACCGCTCGATGGTCGACGACCATTTCTTCAATGCCGACGGCGAGTTGCTGGTCGTGCCGCAGGTCGGCGCGCTGCGCTTCCTCACCGAGATGGGCGTCATCGAGCTCCGGCCCGGCGAGATCGCCGTGCTGCCGCGCGGCCTGGTCTTCAAGGTCGAGCTCGCCGACAAGGAGGCGCGCGGCTATGTCTGTGAGAACTACGGCGCCAAGTTCACCATGCCGGACCGCGGCCCGATCGGCGCCAATTGCCTGGCCAATCCGCGCGACTTCAAGACGCCCTGCGCTTGGTTCGAGGAGAAGGAGACGCCGTGCCGGCTGATCGTCAAATGGTGCGGCTCATTCCACGTCACCGAACTCGGCCATTCGCCGCTCGACGTCGTCGCGTGGCACGGCAACTACGCGCCCTACAAATATGACCTGGCTACCTTTTCGCCGGTCGGAGCCATCCTGTTCGACCATCCCGATCCGTCTATTTTCACCGTGCTGACGGCGCCGAGCGGCGAGGAGGGCACGGCCAATGTCGACTTCGTCATCTTTCCGCCGCGCTGGCTGGTGGCGGAAAACACCTTCCGTCCACCATGGTACCACCGCAACATCATGAGCGAGTTCATGGGCCTGATCCACGGACAGTACGACGCCAAGGAGGAGGGCTTTGTGCCGGGCGGCATCAGCCTGCACAATCAGATGCTGGCGCATGGGCCGGATGCTTCCGGCTTCGAGAAAGCCACCCGCGCCGAGTTGAAGCCGGTCAAGCTCGACAACACCATGGCCTTCATGTTCGAGACCCGATTTCCCCAGATGCTGACTCGCTATGCCGCGGAACTCGGAACCTTGCAGGAGAACTACATCGACTGCTGGGCCGACCTGAAGAAGCGTTTCAACGGCACCCCGGAGGGCGATTGGTCTTGAGGCTCGCCCGATGAGCGACAGGCTGGTGCTTCTGGGTTCCAAGGGTGGCCCGGCGTTGCGTCCAGGCGGGCCATGGCCGAGCTCATCGC
>NZ_RZSB01000902.1:0-2180 GCF_004023285.1 Mesorhizobium sp. M2A.F.Ca.ET.067.02.1.1 | reverse complement strand
CCGCCTGGACGAAGAACGAGCTGCAGCCTGCCGCCCGCTGGCGCTATTTCTCCGGCGTCAAGGCGATCCACCAGGGCTCGAGCTATTCCTGCCGCAACATCGCCGGCGAAGGTGTGTTGTCGGAGCACGGCAAGGGCAACGCCCTCGACGTCATGAGCATCGAGCTCAACAATGGCGACGACATCGACGTCCGCAAGCCCGGACTGTTCGCGTTCCGCACCCGCGGCTTCCTCAACAACGTGCGCTCCGACGGCTGCGAGTATTTCACCACGGTGCTCGGCCCGGGCTACAATTACGACCACCGTAACCATTTCCATTTCGACATCAAGAACCGCAAAAGCGGCTACCGCGCCTGCCGCTGAGGTGGCTCTACCCGAAAACGGCCAACAACGCATAAAATGGTCGCGCAAGGATTTGGGAGCGGTTTGTCGTGGGTGAACGAAGCCTGAGGCGGCGCGCGGCGATCTGGCTGACGGCGGTCTGCGCCTTCTATCTGGCGCTCGCCTATGTCGCTGCGCCGGAATTCTGGACCTGGCGGGAGCGCGGCTTCCGCACCCGCCCTTTCGAGATGGTGACGCATACGCCGCAGGGCATTCCCGGCGACCCGATCAATGTCGGCCTTGTCGGCACCGAGAAGGAAGTCGTCCACGCCTTCGCGGTCGCGGGCTGGGATACGGCCGATGCCGTGACGCTCAGGACCGCGATCGATATCGGTGAGAGTGTGCTGTTTTCCCGCCCCTACCCCGATGCGCCGATGAGCCGCCTGTTGTTCGAGGGCCGCGCCCAGGACCTGGCCTTCGAGAAACCGGTCGGCGACAGCGCCGACCGGCGCCACCATGTCCGCTTCTGGCTGACGGACGTGGTCGGCGACGACGGCCGCCCGCTCTGGCTGGGCGCCGCGAGCTTCGATCGCGGCGTCGGCCTCAGCCACGACACGGGCGGCGTTACCCACCATATCGGTCCGGACATCGACGCCGAGCGCGACTTCCTGATCGGCGACCTGAAGGCCGCCGGTCTGCTGACCTCAACCAGCGAGATACCGGGTATCGGCGCCACCAAGACGGGACGCAATGGCGGCGGCGATCCCTATTTCACCGACGGCATGGCCGTGGTCGGCGTGTTGAAGACGCTGCAGTGATCTCGCCACGCGCCATCAGCTCGTGGCGATCACGATCTTGCCGAACGGTCCCTTTTCTAGATGCTGGAGCGCTTGGGGCACCTCGTCGAAGCCGTAGACCTTGTCGATGACCGGCCTGATGCCGAGCGCCTCTATTGCCTGGTTCATGCGCTCGAACGCGCGTCGATGGCCAATGGAAATGCCCTGGACCACGATGCGGTTGCGCATGAACGGAACGATCGGAAAGCTGATCTCCATCGCGCCGAGCACGCCGATGACGGATAGCCGGCCATCGGCGGCAAGGGCGTTGAGCGACCGGCGCGCATTGTCGCCGCCGACCATTTCCAGCACATGGTTCACGCCAAGCCCGTCCGTCATGGCGCGAGCGGCCTCGTCCCATGCCGGCTGGGTGCGGTGGTTGATCGTCTGCCACGCGCCGAGGTCCCTGGCGCGCTTCAGCTTCTCGTCGCTGCTCGACGTGACGATCGCGCGCAAGCCGAAGGCGGCGGCGAATTGCAGCGCAAACAGCGACACGCCGCCCGTGCCCTGGATAAGGATGGTCTGGCCTGGCACCGGCCTTGTCGCCTCCGCCATCGCGAACCAGGCGGTCAGCGCCGCGATCGGCAGCGTTGCGGCCTCGACATCGCTCAGCGAGACCGGCGCCGGCACCGCCGCGTCCTCGCGGAAGACGACATGCTGGGACAGCATGCCTGGAAGCGAGGAGCCCAGCGTGTGCTGGTGGAGCACGGCCGGCGCGTCGCCATCCGGCCAGTCGGCGATCACCTGTCCCAGCACCCGCTGTCCGACCTTGAAGCGGCTCACGGCGCCGCCGACCGCCACGACCTCGCCCACGGCGTCCGAGGTCGGCACGAATGGGAAGGACAGGTCGGGGATGAGCACGCCGTCCACGATCATCTTGTCCTTGTAATTCAGCGAGACGGCTTTCGTCCGCACCAGAAGCTCGTGCGGGCCTGGATCGGGGATCTTGCCTTCCACCGGCCGCAGATTCGAAAGGCCGAACCCGCTCATCTGCCAGGATCTGTTGCTGTCGGTACTCATGCGT
>NZ_RZSB01000901.1:0-2182 GCF_004023285.1 Mesorhizobium sp. M2A.F.Ca.ET.067.02.1.1 | reverse complement strand
CTCCAATATTGCGGATAGCCGAGGATCGCCTTCGCCGCCGAGAAGGCGCCGGGCTCCACTTCCTTCAGCCACAACATGTGGCGGCCATAGTTGAAGCCGAGCGGCAGGCGCGGCGAGAAGGTCTCGGCGAAATCGGGAATGCGGCGATCGATCCGCGCGGCGATATCGGCCGGCGGCTCCTGCTCATAGTCGAGGATCGGATGCGTCAGCGCCGTATCGTCGACCAGCGCGAAGGTGCAGCCATGGCCGGACACCACCAGACCTCCGATGCCGTGGGCATCGGCGGCTTCGTCGACGGCTTCCAGCGCCCAGTCATGCAGCGCCGCTTCATCAAGCACACTAATGCCGCCCTTACGTATCCAGTCGGGTTTCGTGCGCCGTTCGTCGACGATGCGCCCGTCCTGGCCGAAGACGAACAGCTTCGAGTTGGTCTTGCCGAAATCGAGCACCGCCATCTTCACTGGACGGCTCCCGAAGGCGAGGCGATACGCACGGTGACGCCGGCATCTTCCAGCATGCGCGCATCGGCGTCGGAAAGGCCGTCATCGGTCACCAGCGTGCCGATGCGCGACAGCGGCAGCGCGACGCTGCGGGCATGGATCGACAGCTTGCGGCTGTCGGCCAGCACCACGATCTGGTCGGCGCAGAGACTGAGATCGACGATCGAGCGCACCAGCAGCGGATGCGATTCCAGCACGCCCTCATGGCCGAGGCCCTGCGCGCCGAGAAAGAACTTCGAGGCATAGAAGGGCGTGGCCTGAGTGAGCGAATGGATGATGCCGGGTTCGCGGTGCAGATCGCCGCCGGCGATGGTCAGGCTGCAATGGCCATGGTCGCTGAGATAGGCAGCGAGCGGCATGGAATTGGTGAAGAGCCGGATGTTGCGGTCGGCGAGCTTGACCCCGAGATGGAAGCAGGTCGAGCCGCCATGGACGATGACCGCATCACCGTCGCGCACCATGGTGGCGGCGACAGCGGCGATCTGCCGTTTGGCATCGACCGCCAGATCTCGGTTCTCGTCATAGGGCCTGGCATAGGCGATGCCGGCTTGCGAGGCGCCATCGAGCGCCGAGATGCCGCCATAGACCTTCCTGGCCTCGCCAGCCTCGTCGATCTTGTCGATGTCGCGCCTGACCGTCGCCGCCGAGACGCCGAGCCGCTCCTGCAGCTCGCGCACCGAGGCGAACGGCCGGTCCCGCAACAGCTCGACGATCTGACGCTGGCGGCCGGAGTCGCTCAATTTTTTCCTCCCGACAATGCCATTTGCACGGCAATTGGTGCAACTTACTCAACATCGGGCGGATTGCAAGCCAGTTTTGATGATAGTAGATCACAGTTGACGTAGATCGCTCGCATCTGCGATATCATCGCCAATCATTCTCCCGTGACGGGAGATCGTGCGAGACCGACCGAGCCGTTGGAGGAAGATCGCCATGGCGACCACAGTTGATGCGCAGGAGCTGGCTGCCTTGCGAGCGCTTTCGGCCGCCATCGGCGCCGATCCGCACCTGACCCAGGCAGCCGGCGGCAACACATCGCTGAAGGCAGGCGACACACTGTGGATCAAGGCCTCCGGCACATGGCTGAAGGACGCGCTGACCGACGACATCATGGTGCCGGTGGCGATGGATCCGCTCATCGAGGCGGTGAAACAACGCGATCCGAGCGCCGACAAGCCACAGGCCTTCGCCATCGATGCCCTCAATCCGCGCGGCTTGCGGCCGTCGATCGAGACCACCGTGCATGCGCTGATGCCGCAACGGGTGGTGCTGCATGTCCACTGCGTCGAGACGATCTCACTTGCCGTCCAGGCCGATTGCGAGGCCGAGGCCGGGCGGCGTCTTCAGGGGATCGCGTGGGCGTATGTTCCCTATCGCCGGCCTGGCCTGCCCCTTGCCCAGGGCATTGCCGAGCGCCTCCGGCCGGGGGTCGACGTGCTAATCCTCGGCAATCACGGCCTGGTCGTCGCGGCGGAGACCGTGGCCGAGGCGGAGCGTCTGCTGCATCGGGTAAGATCGCTCCTGGCCCGCCCGGCGCGGCAGACAGCGGCCCCGGATATCGCGGCGCTGACGGCGCTTGCCGACAGCAGCGGCTATCGATTGCCGGCGGATGTCGAGGCGCATGCGGTGGCGCTCGACCCGGACAGCTGCCGCATCGCAGAAGCCGGCAGCCTCTATCCGGA
>NZ_RZSB01000900.1:0-2184 GCF_004023285.1 Mesorhizobium sp. M2A.F.Ca.ET.067.02.1.1 | reverse complement strand
CTACGAAGGCATGGATATCGGCGGCGAGACCGCCGGCCTCATCACCTATATGCGAACCGACGGCGTGCAGATGGCGCCGGAGGCGATCGAGGCCGCCCGCAATGCCATCGTCAGCGAATTCGGCGCGAAATACCTACCGGAGAAGCCGCGTTTCTACACCACCAAGGCCAAGAACGCCCAGGAA
Organism: Mesorhizobium sp. M2A.F.Ca.ET.067.02.1.1; assembly: GCF_004023285.1. Classification (NCBI taxonomy): domain Bacteria; kingdom Pseudomonadati; phylum Pseudomonadota; class Alphaproteobacteria; order Hyphomicrobiales; family Phyllobacteriaceae; genus Mesorhizobium; species Mesorhizobium sp. M2A.F.Ca.ET.067.02.1.1. The sequence continues at coordinate 2,000 of NZ_RZSB01000900.1, read as the reverse complement.
GCCCACGAGGCGATCCGCCCGACCGATTTCCGGCGCACGCCGGCTTCCGTTCGGCAATATCTCGACGCCGACCAGGCCCGCCTCTACGAGCTGATCTGGAAGCGCGCCATCGCCAGCCAGATGCAGCCGGCCGAGATCGAGCGCACCACGGCCGAGATCGAGGCCGTCAACGGCGCTCGCACCGCCGAGTTGCGCGCGATCGGTTCGGTCATCCGCTTCGACGGCTTCATCGCCGCCTACACCGACCAGAAGGACGAGGACGCGGAGGACGAGGAGAGCCACCGCCTGCCCGAGATCCGCTCCGGCGAGCAACTTGCCCGCCAGGCGATCAACGCCATCCAGCACACCACCGAACCGCCGCCGCGCTATTCCGAGGCGTCGCTGATCAAGAAGCTGGAGGAGCTCGGCATCGGCCGGCCATCGACCTACACCGCGATCCTGAAGACGCTCGAGGATCGCGACTACGTCACCATCGACCGGCGCAAGCTGGTGCCGCAGGCCAAGGGCCGGCTGCTCTCGGCCTTCCTCGAAAGCTTCTTCGAGCGTTACGTCGAATATGATTTCACCGCTTCGCTTGAAGAGAAGCTCGACGAGATTTCCGACGGCAAGCTCGCCTGGAAGGACGTTCTGCGCGACTTCTGGAAGGATTTCTCCGGCGCCGTCGACGACATCAAGGAATTGCGTGTCACCGACGTGCTCGATGCGCTCAACGAAGAGCTCGCGCCGCTTGTCTTCCCGGAGCGCGAGGACGGCTCCAACCCGCGCATCTGCCCGAAATGCGGCACCGGAAATCTGTCGCTGAAGCTCGGCAAGTTCGGCGCTTTCGTCGGCTGCTCGAACTATCCGGAGTGCTCCTACACCCGCCAGCTCGGCGACGCCGCCAACCCCAATGGCGAGAACGGCAATGGCGAGGACGGCGTCAGGCTGCTCGGCAAGGATCCTTACACGGCCGAGGAAATCACGCTGAGGAGCGGCCGCTTCGGTCCCTATATCCAGCGCGGCGAAGGCAAGGACGCCAAGCGCTCGAGCCTGCCCAAGGGCTGGACGCCCGAGTCGATCGACCACGAGAAGGCGCTGGCCCTGCTGGCGCTGCCGCGCGACGTCGGAAAACATCCCGAAACCGGCAAGATGATCTCGGCCGGCCTCGGCCGCTACGGCCCGTTCGTGCTGCATGACGGCACCTACGCCAATCTGGAGAGCATCGAGGACGTGTTCTCGATCGGCCTGAACCGCGCCGTCTCGGTGATCGCCGAGAAGCAGCAGAAGGGCAAGGGCGGCCGCAACGGCGCCACGCCGGCGGCGCTGAAAGAGCTTGGCGACCATCCGGACGGCGGCGGCAAGATCACGGTACGCGACGGCCGCTACGGGCCCTATGTCAATTACGGCAAGGTCAATGCGACGCTGCCCAAGGGCAAGGACCCGCAATCGGTGACGATGGAAGAGGCGCTCGCCCTGATCGCCGAAAAGGAAGCCAAGGGCGGAGGTGGCAAAAAGCCCTTCCGCAGGGCGGCGAAGAAGGGGTAGCAGGACGTGGCGCGCAGGATCTCCGGAAGAAGCCACGGCGATCCGCGCCACGCCGACACGAGGGCCAAGGTCAAGGACGACTATCGGCCCTCGCGCGACGAGATCCTGCGCTACATCGCCGAAAATCCCGACCGCTCCGGCAAGCGCGAGATCGCCAAGGCCTTTGCGCTGCGCGGCGAGGATCGCGTCTGGCTGAAGGACATGTTGCGCGATCTCCAGGATGAAGGTCTGCTCAACAAGGAGCGCAAGCGCCTGACCCGCGCCGGCGCAGTGCCTCACGTCGCCGTGCTCGATATTTTCGGCCGAGACGAAGACGGCGTGCTCCTGGCCAATCCGAGCGAATATACCGGCGCCGGTTCTGCGCCCGTCATCGCCATCCGCATCTCGCGCGGCGCCGGCGGCCCGGCGCCCGGCATCGGCGACCGTGTGCTTGCCAAAACCTTCCCGACCGACGACCCGTCGGGCCCCGCCTATAC
>NZ_RZSB01000008.1:0-44717 GCF_004023285.1 Mesorhizobium sp. M2A.F.Ca.ET.067.02.1.1 | reverse complement strand
GCTCCCATCTTATTGGTCGAAGCTGACAATAGGCTGAACCGGCGGCAGCGAATTATTTGGGGAGCTTTCAGGCTGCTGTCAGCTACAACTTGCAAGAAAGGGGTCGTTAACAAAGCCAAACGAAGAGCCCCTATGAAACCCGTCCTGACCTCGGCACTTTTGCTCAATGTGACCCCCGGCGGCTGCATCAGCAAATTGATTTGGGAAACAGGCGCGCCGGTTCTAATGACCGACGCAGGCCGAGGTCTGGAACAGCTGGACCAGCGAACGGCGTCTTCGGTTTTTCAGGCAACAGCCACATGGAAGAATATGATTGGCTCGACCATGCGCCGAGCTTTGTCGAACGGATTGGTCGCGGGCGCACTACCACAGATTATGGCAGGTTTACGCCCTGGCCTTGACACCCGGGGTGATCGTCACCGGCGGAGCCGCGGCGTACTGATCGGATATCTAACGTCGCTGAGTCTCTCGTCGGTGCAGTGGATCTCTCGGCTTAGCCATCATGCAAAAAACGACGGTTCCGCGACACCACTTTTCAGGTCCGTGACACAGGCTTTGTGAGCCGATCTGTTGTTCTTACCCCAGGCTAATGGCTGAACAGCTCTGTCGCCGGCTCGATGCGCCAGATGGCGCGATGTTTTGAACCCTTTCACGAGGCGACGGCAGCAGCCGACCGGCTCTCCTATCGCGGCTCCCGCGATCCACACACCCAGCAAGGGAATCTACCATGGTAATGAAGGCACCGGTTGCCGACGCTAGGAATGGGTCGGTAGTAGATCGGCTGGTCGGCATCGACCTCGCTCGGGGCCTGGCTGTCTTCGGGATGTATGCCGCCCATCTCGGTCCCGACCCCGGCGAAGGAGGACTAGTCGGGTTTCTGATGGAACTAACCCATGGGCGGCCGTCGGCCCTGTTTGCCGTATTGGCCGGTTTTTCAATCCTCCTGATTACAGGTCGCAAGGCGCCGAAGTCGGGGATAGCCGGTAGACAGGCCATCGCCAGAGTCGCAATTCGTGCCCTTGTTTTGCTCGCGCTTGGCTCAATCCTGGGCTGCCTCGGTACCCAGGTCGAAGTCATCCTAGAATACTACGGAATTTGCTTCTTGTTGGTATTGCCGCTCCATCGGCTCAGCGCATATCAGCTGGGCTTGATCGCTGCCGCTACGGCATTAGTTCTCCCGCAAGTCCGTTCCTCCCTTCTGTCGGTTGCCCCCAACCTCCTCGACCCGGTCTTCAACCTCATGGTCAACGGCTACTATCCCGCGGTGACCTGGGTTCCTTTCCTCATCGCTGGCATGGCCATCGCGCGCCTTAATCTTAATACGCTAGCAGCGCATTGGCGCCTTGGTCTGGCGGGGGTCGCGCTGGCCGTGTTGGGCCATGGGGGATCCTTGCTCGCGCTGAGTTCCCGCGCTTTGACTGAAACCTCCTTGTGGTGGTCTGACGTTGACGGCGCTTTTGAGCCTTCCAAGTCGTCATTTATAGTCAAGTCGTCATGGATAGCCGCACCTCATAGCGAAACGACGCTTTCGATCGTGGGCAGCACCGGTTGCGCAATGATCATCTTGGCGGCTTGCATGCTCGCTGTGGATGCGCTCCCGCGTCTGCGAAAGCTGGTCTGGCCAATAATCGCAGTCGGCTCGATGTCTTTGACGGCCTATGTGCTGCACATTGCGGGAATAGCCTATCTTATGAAGATAAACATTTTCAAAGACGAGAGCCTGTCCACGCTCTTTGGCTTCGTTGTGGTTATCAGCACTTTTGCGGTGCTTTGGCTGCGCGTCTTCCAGCGAGGACCGATGGAAGTGCTGATGGGTAGGGTCGCAGATCTCGCGCGTCACATCCGCTGAGCACCGCCGCGCCCCGGCCTCCCGATCACATTACGGACAAGGTGGGGCTTTGTCCAAAGCTTGTTCGCGGCAGGGGAGGGTACTTCCTCCCACCCTGCCGCCTTGTTGATGGAAGCTAAAACGGTCGCGCAGGCGCTAGAGTTGCATCGGCATAATCAGCTTAAACTCGCGAAGTTAAACCCGCGGTTGGTCTATCTCGGCCCGCCTCACCTGAAAGGCTAAGGTATCCGTTTCGGTCAAGGGTTTTAGGGGCCATTTTCGCTGCGCCTTGAGGAGAGCGTTTGCTAGGATGAGGAGCTTTCGCAACAAGATGATGACCTTTGCGGGTTTGCCTGCCGCCTTTAGCGCCTGGTATTTTGCCTTGAGGTCGGGGTTGAAGCGCAGGGCGAAGGGCCGGGCATGTAGAGGGCCTGGCGAACATTGGCCCGGCCGCCCAGGCGCGGCCGCTCCATTTTGCCGAGGCCGGCGAGGCTTGCGGCCTTTGGTTCCGAGTTCCGGCATGTCGATGGTGAGTGTGCAGGCGGTGGCATCCGATGCGCCATATGCTGGTCAGGATTTCGCGGCGCTGGACAGCGTCGGGATCGGCTTTCATGAGGGTAAGCATCGTCTGATCGATATCGCTGAGTTCACGTGGATCTGCTTCCAGCCACTCGTTGTTGTGGCGCCTGAGCAAGGCAAGCGGTCAAGGTCTGGCTCTGGTGCTGGCTGCGGTGCGATCCCCGCACGGGCCAGGTGCCGATCGTGTCGACGATCCACCTCGCCGCGACCAGAGAGCTGCTACTCTCTTCCGCTGTTCATTCTGGCCTCTTCGCAATGAATGTCATAAAATCACCTGTCGCAATTAATGGTTTTTGATTTGGCTCCAGCAGCTGGCAGATATCGCCGAGAGTTCCGCAGAGAGCGTCGAAAGTTTTGGCCGCCTTCTTCCGCAGCCGCGCCTTGAGTTTTGAGCAGACCTGTCTTGATCGGGTTGAGATCGGGCGAGCATGGCGGCAGGATCAGGAGCCAGTGCCCTTTGGCCAACCAGTGGGCGGCGCGTACCTTGCCGACAATCTGGGGTTCCGAACCCGACAGTTGGTTTTCAACCCGACAGTGGCCCGCCTCAGAGCAGGCTACCGCCCTTCGGAGCAGGCAGAAGCTAATCGAGGTTCGCGGGTTCCGGTTTGAATGTGCAGGTCGCTGCGCGCCTGATCTTTCGGTCTGGCGGCACATGACAAAAACCCTCATTTTGGCCGACGATACCCGGTCAGGAGCGGGTATCGCAGTCGAGAAGCGACCCGAGCACGTCCACAAGATGTGCCGAGTTTGCAAGGTGTGTCATTGTTTCTGTCAACGTTCGAGCGACAGCGCACGACGAAACGTCTGGCATACGCCTCGTCTGGCACGCGCCTCGCATATGTTGCAGTTGCTGCTGGAGATCAGGCGATCGAGTGGGCCTTGCAATTTTCCGATTTTGATGCGCCTAAAGTCTCGTGTACAAATCAGGCTGGCGTGAATGGCCTGCCTAAGTTGCGACTTATTACAAAGGAATGGATATGGCGACTGGAACGGTGAAGTGGTTCAACAGCACGAAGGGTTTTGGTTTTATTCAGCCTGACAACGGCGGTCAGGATGTCTTTGTCCACATTTCCGCTGTTGAACGAGCGGGCCTGTCGACCCTTAATGAGGGCCAGAAGATCAACTACGAGGTGGAACAGGATCGCCGCACGGGAAAGTCCTCTGCAGGCAGCCTCAGCAAGGCTGGCTAACGGTCCGGGAAAGCCTTGGCAAGGTTCGTCATCGCCGGAACGCATTGACGGCTCGAAACCCGGGCCGGAGCATGCAAGTTAATGCCGCGGCAGGGATTGCTGGAGCCATCATGAATTACTCTGGAAATGAGGCTCTTGGACGGGAAAGGCGGGGCTCATCCCCGCCCTTTGATTCCGCGCAGATTGGGCCAACGGCTGCTGCGCGTCCGAACGACTGTTGATACGGATTTAGGCTGCGACCTTCTTGCGGGTCCGTTTCGCCGGCGCCGTGGCTGGGGCTTCCGGCTCTTTCGGTTTGCGGCCGAGTCCCATGGTCTTGGCCAAGGCGGAGCGCGCAGCGGCGTAATTCGGCGCCACCATGGGATAATCCGACGGCAGACCCCATTTGGCGCGATATTCGTCTGGGGTCAGACCATAGTGCGTCGCCAGATGGCGCTTTAGCGATTTGAATTTCTTGCCGTCTTCAAGGCTAATGATGTAGTCCGGTTCGATCGACTTTTTGATCGGGACAGCAGGTTTTTTTACAGGCACAGGCTCTTCTGCCGGTATGAGTCCAGCCGTGCCGTTTAGAGCCCCGTGCACTTGGGCGATCAGGGCAGGAAGCTCCCCCGCCGGGACGGGGTTGTTGGAGACGTAGGCTGATACAACATCGGCAGTGAGCTCGATGAGGATGTCGGTCTTGTGGGGTTCTTCTGTCATAAACTTCTCCGGGCAGCTTGAAACACAGTTGGGCGAAGTGTCGCTTCATAGTGGCGGTTGCCGCTGAAAGCAAATGGATCGACGGGTGCGCTGCTCCTCCACCATTGAAGTCTCGGCGACGCATCCCGTCATCGTCCATCGCTAAAGGCAGCGTATTGAATTATGGGAGCGGTCGCGCCCGCCCCACCATAGCGATACAGCAAGACAATCAAAAAAGCCGGTCTTTGCTTGGCCCCAAATCTTTTCTCCTTTCGTGAACGCTGAGCTGCCAAGCTGCTACAGTTCACCTCGCGGGGCAACCGTGCACAACACAGGAGTCGCCCGAGCGATACATTCTTCACTTGCCGCTTATCAGCGCTGGTGATTGCACTTTGCAGCCTGCCTCCGGACCCGCAGCGCTCACGCTGTTGGTTTTGCGCCTGCAGGCGTCGGAAGTCGGATCGCCGCAGCTAATTTCCTCAGGCGGACGAATTCAACAAATCGATTGTTTGGATCGAAGGCATCCACACCATCGATGCCTCTAGAATAGGATCCAGCTACAATCACCGTGCTGTAATGGCAGGGACGGCCAGCACAAGCGCGACACGATCCGGCGGGTCCATCGCTGCGTTACGTATTCATGGCTACTGCATCGGGCGCTCGGTCGACCGCCTTAAGCCAGGTCGCCGCATTGCGAGACGGTGACCGGCGAGGGAGAGGGCGCTCTGGCAACGAAGCGAGGCGGGTGGCCTTGCGGGTGGCCGCGTGATGTCATCCGGCTCTCCTGCCGATCTCTGCCGGCCAGATCTGGAGCAACTGTTTTGCATAGATATGGCTCTCTTCAGGGGGCCATCTATGATGGGAGCCGAGCGCGTGTTCGAGCCGGGGAACAGGCTGCGCATGCACTGTGCCCACCTATTGCGATCGTGCTAACCTTGGTTGTTTGGACTTGCCGTTAAAGGCAAGCGACAGATTGAAGTTATGCTGCACCATCTGATTGCCTGGCTCGTTTTCGAGAGCTCGCCGATACAGGGCCTGTGCCGCGTCATGCCGCCCCTCAATGTCCAAAATCACGCCCTTCGCATTCAATGCACGTACGTTTCCTGGGGCTGCAACCAAGACGCTGTCGAGCACCTCAACCGCTTCGTGCGGGCGCTTCTGGCCCACCAAGGCATTTGTAAGTCGTATCGCCGCATCAACATTGTCCGGGTGCTGCTTCACCTCATCCCGCAAAGCCCGCTCTTGAACATCCTGACCAACTTCGCGCAAAATGCGTTCGCGCATAGCCGGATCGATTTGATCGGCGCTGAGCAACTCGGGGGAAGATGTCTCCTGCACGGAAAGAGCCGGCTTTTGCCAGCTGGCGCAACCGCCCAAAGGCAGAATGGCGAGTACGGCAAAAAGAAGTGAGTTCCGGCGCAGAAACATAGGCGATGGAGAAACTGTATTACTATTCATGTTATCTCTCAGTTATCGGGGAGGCGCGTGGCGTTCAGTTAGGAAAGGTGGGACTACTCTAACAATCCGCTGTTCGATCCGTGCGGGAGTGTGACGGATCCTGCGGGGCGAATTGTAAAGTCGGAGGCGAGGTCTTGATAAGACAGCACGGCGAGATCAACCCCGTTTCGCGTCAGAAAGCCGCGGACGAAACGTCGGACATCCATCGACGTCAACAGAATAGGGCGGGTTTGACCCGGTTCTGCGTTCGAAAGGACCTGACGTATCTGTGATAGCATCGCTTCGCTTTGCCGATCCTCCAGTGCGAGATAGGGGCCTGCATCCGAATCTCGAACCGCGCCACGCATCACATCCTCGCTCTCGCGCTCGACGACCAGGGCGGACACGATGCCCTCCGTGTTGGCATGGCGGTGGCAGATCTGTCGCTTCAAACCAGAACGGACATATTCCGTCAGCAGGGCAACGTTCTGCTCACGCTCGCTCCATTCGGCCAATGCCTCCAACACGAGACGGGTGTGGCGGATTGGGATACCTTCCTCCAGGAGGCGGCGCAGAACATCGGCAATCCGAGGAATCGGCGTCGTGCGTAGCACCTCTTTCACAAGCTCAGAATATTCCTGCTCCATTCGGCCCAGGAAATGTCGGGTCTCTTGGATGCCCACCAATCGCGGTGCGTAGCGGGTCAACGCTGCATGGACGCGCAAGGCGAGGAGTTCGCCGGGAGCCCTATGCTCCGTGCCGGCGCCCGTAAGGGCCTTTGCAGGGGTATGTTCAACCGGGAGTGTGTCCGTTTTCGGCTCACGTCTAAGGGGGACACCGCTCGAGTCGACGTGCGCTACATCGGCTCGGAGCGCCATCTGGTTTGGATCTAAGGCGTCCTGTTCGACTGGCACGCCCTCGACATCAATTCGGAATTGCGATTCAGGCAGCTGCTCGTCAACCAAGACAGGGATGCGAGGAACGATAATGCCCAGATCGGCTGTGACCAGGAGCGAAACGCGCCCAATATGTTTTTGCAATTCGGCTTGATCGACCGCCTGCATAAGATCTGGCGCTAGAAAAAATGCGATCGGGAATTCCTTCGCAGGCGCGGCTTGCTTAGGCTCCGCTGCAGTTCCACCTTTCGCATCGGCAGTGCCGGCGCCCAGCACATCAGCCTTGACAATGCTTACCGCAGCGAACACTGCGGCCAGCATCAGAAAGACGGGGAGGGGAAACCCAGGAACGAACCCCATTACAACCAGGACGCCGGCCGCCAGTCGCAAGGCTCGAGTGCTGGCCGTGAGCTGACTGACCATTTCTGTACCGAGGTTGATCCTCGCCGTCCCAGTCACACGGGTGACGATGGTCGCCGCAGTAATGGAGAGCAGAAGGGCCGGAATCTGCGATATCAATGCATCGCCTATCGTCAGCAGAGTGTAGTGATGCAGTACCTCGCCGAAGGACATGCCCTTGGAGAGCAGGCCGATCGAAATTCCACCCAGCATGTTGATGCAGATAACCACCAGCCCGGCGATGGAATCGCCCTTCACAAATTTCATCGCGCCGTCCATCGCGCCATAGAGTTGGCTTTCCTTCTCCAATTCGGCGCGCCGCCGGCGGGATTCGTTGGCATCGATGTGGCCGTTGCGTAGCTCTGCGTCGACCGCCATTTGCTTGCCCGGCAGAGCATCCAGCGTGAAACGCGCCGCCACTTCTGCCACCCGTTCGGCACCCTTCGCGAGGACCATGAATTGCACCATGGTGACGACCAGAAATATGACGAAACCCACCACGATATTGCCTGAAATGACGAAATCGCCAAAAGTATGAATAATGCTGCCGGCCTCCCCCTCGGCCAGGATCAGTCGCGTCGTTGCGACCGTGAGCGCGAGACGGAATACAGTGGAAATCAAAATAACGCCGGGCAAAGAGGAAAAATCAAGTGGAGTACTGACATACAGGGCAACCATCATCAGCAGTATGGCCAACCCCATATTGAATCCTATCAGGGCGTCGACCACCACGACCGGGATAGGCATGACCATCATCGCGACAGCCAGAAGCAGCATCAACGCAACCATTAAATCCGGGCTGGCCGGCGCACGCTTGATGAAGTCACGCAGGACGTTGGCCATCGAGACACCTTTGCAATCGGTTGAGACTTACTCTGCTGTTACGCCATGAAACGTGGCTTTCGAACTCCGAAGGCGCCTCAGCCTTGGCCAGCGCGTGACCCTGCATGAGAGCCACAAGCAGGCGCGAAATGGCTGGGCAGCAAATGTTTCCAACGCAGCCAGCTTGTCAGCACCGAGCGCGACAGGATGTTTGGCTGGCCATAGAGTGCTGCTTGATGGGGCCTGCGAGCTTTCAATATTGGAGAGCAGCAATGCGGCCATTCCTGCTCAGCAGCACACGGCTGTCCTCAATACGTTCGACCACCCATCCATCAGCCAAAATGGCGCCGACAAAATACTTCTCGCTGTCGATGACAATATATGGTTGGACCCCATGCCACACAGCTTCGACCGCGATTGCGGATGGCGCCTTCTCCTCTTTGATGAGCACTCCGTTCACCAGTGTTAGAGTACCCTTGGTGCGACGATCGAACGATTGCTGAAGCTTCTGCCAGCTGATGACCGATTCAGACGTGACGGTGCCTTCGGCGGTCACAACACCCTTTGCCGACCCAATCTTGACGTCGAGAAGACCCGCTCGATCGACTTCCTCCTGCAGCTCTTGGGCCGCTGCCTCCGTAAGTTCATTGTCAGCGCGGTGACTGATCGTTCTGGACGCGACTTCAGCCCGAAGTGAATTGGGGCTCGATCCACTTGCATTGCCAAGATAGGAGATCGTGCCTGAAAGCGCGCCGATCCCGAGTGAGCTGATTATGACCATGGCGAGCACACCGATCGGTAGGCGCGGTATGCCGGTCGAACCAGGCGGCTCTGCATCCTGCACGGACAAAGCAATGGACATCTCGCCTACGAGCAGGACGACAGGAAGGGGCACAACAACGGACTGGCCTGCGGCGATATTCCGGTTGCCCTCGATACTGAGTCCGGGTGCAAGCGCCTCCAGTTCGATCGACTTGCCAAGAAGAGTTACACGAAGGTGATGCGGTGCCAGTCCCTGCTCGACAAAGACCAAATCGGCATCGAAGCCGCTGCCGATTAAACACTTTTGAAGATCCGTCTTGCCGGTCAGACCGCAATAGTGCCCCGAACGCACTTCGAAACGGAGGGAAACGGCGTCATCCACAGAGCATCTCTCAAACAGGATAGAAGCCGCATGGCAATTGCCATGCGGCTCATTTCGGGACTACGTCGCGTCAATAAGGAGACGCGCTAGGGGGCAGTCTAAAACCCGCTTCCGACATTACGAAACGCGTTCGTCGGCGGCCTTCTTGATGGTCTGGAGATTGGTCGTTAGAGTGCGCAACTGGACACTCCTTTTCGTCGCCTCCAAGCTAACATTGGTTAGTTCCTGCACTTGCGCCTGAAAAGCAGTAGCATCAGCTCCGCTTGTATTGCCGGGAGTGCCACTGTTAGTTTTATCGGTATTGCCGGCGCTACTGGTATTGGTATTGCCTGATTTTTTATTATTATCAACTGCAGCCATGATCATTCCTTTTTCTGTTGGAGTTGTGCCGTCAATAACGGCCTGTATGACCTCACGCCGGATTTCCCGCGTCAGGCATCTTCTGTGTCATCCAAAGCTTCATCGGCCTCAGCCATCGCATCGTTCGCGAATTGGAACGCGAACGATCGCAGGATACTTTGGAAGGCTTCACTTTGTGCTGCAGACTGTGAGTTGTCTTGAAGTTGATCATTTGAAACGGTCCGGTTATCCGCCCGATCGTTCCCGCCAGCTGCCTTGCCATCATTCCCACCAGCTGGCTTGCCATCATTGCCATCAGCCGGCTTGCCATCACCAGAATGCTCGGATTTCGAATCCCCATGGCCCTTTCGGATCAAGGAAGTCCCGAGGTTGCCAACTCCACTCCCAATTGCTGCTATCATCAGGTACTCCGGCATTTGCCATTGGCGGCGACGTGTTAAAGGTTAGCCTCGATCAAGCTAAGGGCGGGAGCTTTCGAGAACCTGACGGCTTTTGACAAAAACCGGCCAGCGCAAAAACGTATGCTCTGCAGGATGTTGCTCTCGCATCGAACAGTCGACCACGATCTCGGCTGTTCGGCCAATCCCGCCGTCCACGCATGCCGCGACCGAATGGCAGCCGCAGCAGCTCGTTTGCATCCTCGATGCTGTGGTGTCGAACAGGAGACACGGTCCACGTGCTGCATGACCGCAATGACCGTATTCTTGCTGGCTCCACGGGCGCACGCAACGAGCAGGAACTCGGTCTTTGCATCACCATTCTCTCGCCTGCACATCACGGCCCGGCGCGGTGAGCTCATTGGCTTCGAGAAGGTCGGCGACCGTACGAACATGGGATGGTCTGCCGGCTTTGGGAGGCCGGTGCGGATCCTCTTCTCACCATATCGAAAGCTTGAAGCGGTCGGATTTTCTTGCCCTGTTCGTGAGAACTCCCATCGTCAGCTAATCGTCAGCCAAGCGGTCTATCTAGGCCGGCCGTGCCTGACCTTCGGATCCAAAGGTCCCGTCTCGACACTTTTTGTAACTATAGATCGAAATGGTCCGCGTGATACGCAACGCACACGCTTCTCTGAAGCAAATGTGTGACTTTGTCGGTGGCGAACGAGAGGAGTGACGCATCAATAAAATCGTCAGGCACGTGTCTAGGAAGGGGAGCTAGCCGAGTTGGTCTGATTTCATTCGCTGTTCCTGGAAATCGGCGGACTGAAGCGCTGATAATCTCAGGACATCGATGGCAACGTTGCGAAAGTCCTGTGAGCTCGGGCCAATCTTGGCCTGCTACTGAGAAGCACTTTGGCGGGAACATTACGCCGTCGCGGGTCTGGCTGACCGTGACGTTAACCGAAAGATGCCGCTGGTCTCGTCAGCCGCCAGCACAATAGCAGCACATTCTCGCCTACTACGGAGACGCAATATGAAGGGCATTGGCCGACCACGGAAATCGCAGGCTGAAACTGGAGCCAGCCGCGCGGGGCGGGCGAGCAGTTCCCTTTCGCAATCAAGTCTTGCTGCGGGAGAAGGTGGACAGTCATTCGATTCCGTTGTGGAGCAGATGCGCTCTGGGGACGCCGATAGGAGGCCCTCCTCCCTTCCAGTTGCGCGCGGTCCAGGCGATGCCCGCGAAAGTCTGCCAGGCGCCTCGATTGGCGAAGATCAAATCCTGAACACACCGCGACGTGGAGCCGCTGCGCCACCACGCGGAACCGTAGCGCCACGTGGCGCAGCCGCAAGGCGGCGCGGTTCTCCCTCCATGTCTGAGGGCGAAGCCATGGCGCCGGTCGGTAGCCAACTATCAACCGCGCAGGTGGAAGGCACCAGCTCATCGTCAAATGAAGATATCAGTCCGACACAGCTCAGAATGAACAGTCTTGTTCAACAACTGACTGATTGCGAGGCTGCGGCCAGGAAAACCGACGTCCCCGAGGAGGCGGTGGAGCTGATCAGTCGGGTCGTCGATGCAGCCTCAGCAATTCTGGAGTACCGCGCTAGCCTGCCTGCGGCTGAGGCGCAGACAATTATGCCAGACGACAAGGTGCGTAGATGTTGCCAGATCGTGTGCGACGCCGCGAATGAAGTAGACAAACTTGGCCTGTCGACGATCACGAAATTGGACAAAAAGACCAAGAAAGCGGCAGGTATGGTCGATAAACTCTACTCCTACTCCCAGGCGGACCGGCAGGAGCTGTTGATTTTAAATGTGGAGAACCACCATACGGCGGCAATTAAGTGGTGGGAAAAAAAGGCATGGCGCTCCGAACGGCAGCGATCCGCCTGCGCTGCCACCGCTAGCCTATCCAGTGGAACGCCCGTGATGCGGGAAGCCGAGCGGTGCGCACTGCGGCTGCGTGCCGGCTCGGTACTGAGTGTCAGGATCTGGCTGGTCCGTGAGCGGATCGGTCTTGCGCGGGCCAAGATTGAACTGCGGGCGAGCAGGTTCGAGCCAGATTTGAAGGAACTCCTCGTCGGTCGAAATGGAGTGGTGCAGCTGATGGCAAGCGCCGCTCAAGAAGCTCTTCGCGCCCTCTCTTTGGCGAAGGGCATAATGGATGATGGCAAAACACTCAACGCTCATGATTGCGCGGTTGTAGAAAAAATCATGGAGCGGCTTTCGGATTTTGGATTGGCGTTGCACGAGGTGCATACCAAGCTAAGCCATACCTACCCAGATGCCGGCCTCCCATTGAAACTGTTCGAACGGATCGTGGACGATGCATGGATCACTGCGCACGATGCCATGCACTTGTTGAACCTGCAGTCTCCGCCGTCAGCCATCATGGCGCCACAGGCCCAGGCGGGCGCTGCGATGCCGGCCAGGGCAGGCGCTGCGATACCGGCTGGCACTGCTGGTACGGCTGCAGTGTCAGAAGGCACTACAGCGCGAAGGAAAGGGAAGTCAAAGCATAAGTCGGCAGCTCGCGCCGGGACTTCTGCCGCCGGGCAGCCATCAACACCAGTCGCTGCGAACGCCGGCACAGTGCCAGCAGCCAAGGTTCTCGCGCGCTCGGATCAAGTTGCGAGTACACAGGTGAGAGCGCAAGAGGTGGCTGCGAGTTCGTCGGGGGCAGGCTCGACAATCGGGGGCGCCGCGTTGTCAATGGAGGTATTGACGGAGCGGCTCAAACGATTGGACGAACTTTTGCAGTTCGATCTGGCCGGTCAGCAAAGCGTCGTCTCCCAAGTGCGCCAGATGAAGCCTGAGGAGGCCGGTAAGGTCGTGGACGATGTGGCCCAGTACCTGCGAGCCCAGGCCATTGAGATGCAAACCTGTCTCGCCGGGTTGCAGGGGCGTAATGTACGCCTGCTACTCACCTCCACCCAGCTACCCAAAGTGCACGAACGCACAGACCAGCTCAAAGGGTTGCTGAACATGGTGCTGGGACAGGCCAACGCATTGAATGAAGGAAAAGCCGGCATTACGACTGATTGCATGAAGACCTACGCATTTCCGGCGCAAAAATACCTGGAACATTTGTGCAATGCCGACGAATTGATGCCGCCGGAGGCACCGGTCGCGCTGCGTGGCGAGCCAGGAAAGCTGTTTGAGATGAAGCTGCAGCCCAAGATGCTGGTCAATGGTGCGATGCCGAGCCCGATGTGGGTGCACATCCACACGAGTCGCCCCGTCATGGCCAGAAACTTGGAAGGGCTGGCTGATTCCGAATTCACCGCTTGCCACGTTAAATCCAACGAACAGCGCGGCTACAATCGAGAGCGAGAGGAAGCCGATGCTAGGTCCGGTCGCGAGAAGGTCATAATTCATCGCGGCAAACTCACCCCCGCTTTCTGTAAGTCCTTGTTGACCTCAGGGCTTGGCCGCCAACCACGCCATTCGCGTGCCGAGCTCCCGTCGGCGCAGGCTGCATGACAGGGCACTCAGAATGCGGCCGGCCACGCTGTGAGTCAGCGAGCATTTCTCCTGGCCAAACCGCGAATGCCGCTGCGCGAGTTGCGGTCCGGCGATTGGAGTCGATCGGCTACCGTCAGGGCCGATTTGCGATGTCGCGTTACCGGCTGTTGACGTGGCGGCGTATCTTGCCTCCCATCCAACTTATCGCCGAGATCGCGCCGCCAAGATCGAGGCGGAAGGTCTTCCTGCGAGCGCGGAGCAGGCATAGCCGATCCGATCGGGATCGGCGCATCGCAACGACCCAACGGTGTGGTGGAGAAAATTGGATTCGGGAGAGCTCGGTTCCAAGAGGCGGAGTTCCGGCCCGAATACAATCCGCTCGCAAGCACCCACGATGCGCATCCGCAGTTTATTGTCTGGGAGATGGGCTGGATTGCTCGGCGGCGCTGGCGCTAAGGCGGGGCTGTCGCCGGACAATTAGCATTCACTGCCAACAGCCTTGCAACCGTCACCAGTTGCAAGGCTCGGCGGCGGGTCGACAAATCACATGAAATCGTCGTCGGACCCGCTATCGCTGCTGTCGCTATCCTCGGTTTTGTGGAGATAGAGTGGAGGTTTGCCTGCACGCTGCCACTCACCGGCACTGTTCTTCGTCCATTTGTCGGGATGCTGCGTAGGGTCAAGCACCAGGTCGCCATGATCCACTTCAACAAACCCCATCGTCTGCGCGCGCGCTTGTGCTTCCGGATTAGCCGCACGCCAATTCAGCAACGGTCGGTCGCCGTCTATCCGAAGTTGATGCTCCAGCAGAATATCGCCCGCATTTTCGACGAGCGGATGGGCGACTTGAAGATCCACTATGGAAGTGACCTCAGTTCGACCAGGAAATTGTTCCCGCCAACTTTCCGATTCGAACTCGTTCATGCTGAATCCGCCTTCCATTCTCAGCAGTCCGGCACTCCGGTCTCCCAATTGGTAACTGAAATATCGCGCGTGCTCCGTATCTCGACGGATGCCATATTGCTGAGCAACGTCCGCGGTGCGCCTGGCTCGTGACGATACGAACTCCGAATACTCTTGAGGATTGTCGGCGATGTGCGTGATTTCATCACCATGAAATTGCCTCACCTGTCTCCTGAAGGAAGTCCTGTTGATCTCCACCACAGGAGGTCGGGAATTGAGGGAGTATGCTTGGGGAGCCGCCGATGATGAGGCGCCGCTACCTTCCGATCCGGATAAGTGCATTCGGGCAAATGTGTCCGCGAACCCTTCGCTTCCTGCATCCGATTGCTCGCCGGCATTATGCGCGCGGTAACTATCGGATGAGCCACCAATTCGACCATACATGACGATTCGTACTCCTATGTTTCGCAACCGAGCTCAAGTTAGCACGGCTGTTCAACATAGGGCGCTTAGTTGACGACTAGCTGACGAGGGCATTCCAACGGCTGCACCAATCAAATCCGCACTGCCGGCCTCAAAACCTCGGACTGCGCCACGCACCGGCCAGCAGAGGCTGCAAGGTCATGCCCGGAGGACTTGCCGTAGTTGCTGGGTGGCAGATCCGAGGGGAGTGATTGCCCCAGGCCCGCGGTTGCGCGGTTGGCCTGACAGAGACACTGGGGCACGGATGGCCAGCCGACATTTGCCACTAGCATGGAGCCAGGTCAGTTTTGAACTGGGCAGTCGTGGACTTCCAATGACTAGGCCAAGCCTGCGGCAAAGAATGCTTTCGCGACAGGCTGGAAATATTGCATAGGAACCGCGTGGCCGAGTTTTGTAGTGCCTATCAGCTGACGCGCTAAGACATGGTCATGGACGATCGTCAGGCGTAGTGCCCGCGCCTCGCTCAACACATGTGAAACGCGCTCACCTTCGGCACGGCAAACTAAGAACGGCACCCCGGTTTCACCGCGAACGTAACGCAGACCGATCAGGACCGCCCTTCCTGTTAAGACCAGCGTGGCGCGATGCACGCCAAGCGCAGGCTCGTCGGCCGCCTCCTCGCGGATGCGACGCTGTTCACCTTTCAACTCTGGCGCTCCTTGCTGATCCTTCGACTCGCGCGTCACTTCGGTATTGGTCATGCGCATTTCGCGCAGATACAACGCGCGCTGGAGCAGAAGATCGATCAGTCCGCCGACCAGCAGTGCGCCGGCGCCAATTCCCATCAGCAATTTTGTCTCCATAAAGATGAGGCCAACACAGCCCATGCCGCAGATCGGCAGAGGGACCATTGTCTTCCACATCCCGAGAAGGACAATGGAAAAGGTTGCGCTGAGAACCAATACCTTGAACATGGTCTTGCAGACTTCGACCATGGAACGAGCAGACCCCAAGCGCTTCAGCCCTTCAAAGGGGTCAATTTTCTTAAAGCTGAGCTTCATCGGCTCCAGAGAGAAGACAAATCCACCATTGGCTAGCAGGCTGGCCAAAATCACCGCGGCGACAAGGGTTCCAAGCAGCGGGCCAACAGCCGCGACTGTGAGTTGGACGAGCACAACCAATGCCTGCGGCACCGCGGTATCGAAAGGTAGGCTCTGCAACTTGGTGGCTAATAGGAGCGCTTCCCGGCATTTGTCCTCGATCACGCTGCCTCTTAGCCAAAGGTAGCCGAGCCCAGCGCAAGTCCCGACCGCGCGGACGAAATCGGAGCTACGTGGCAGCTGTCCTTTTTTGCGCGCTTCACTTAACTTCTTCGGGCTGGCGGCGTGTGTCTTCTCTTCACTTGTGTCGCTCATGGCAGCAATTTGTCGAACCACTCCAGCACGCCGTTGGCACGTGTGACCTCCAGTTTCATGCTCTCCACCAGATAGGCAGCGTAGGTGACCATGAGAACTGGAAAGACAATGTTCTTGATTGCCGGAGACAGTTGGCTCGCCTTAAATTGCGGGGCAAAGCGACGCAGCAGCATCATCGATATATCAATCAGTATCAGGAAGAACACGACAGGCCCCGATACCAATAATGCCGTGCGCATTATGCTGTCGAGAAGCCCCAACAACTCCATTGCTCCTGGCCCACTCAGTGTCGGGTGAAACTGATACACCGGCCAGATCAAGTAGCTGCGGTACAGGACACTGATCAAAGTTTCCAGGCCTCCTGATCCGACGAATATGGCAATCGCAGTGATCCCCAGAAAAACGCCCATCGCGGAAGCCTGACTGTTCGTCGCGGGATCGGCCGAAGCGGTCGGGCTGCTGATGCCGCGTTGGTTGTCGATAAGCTCCCCGGCAGCCTGAAGGCCCCAAAGCGGAATGCCAAGAAAAGTGCCAAGGAGTACACCGACAAAAACTTCCTTGAATCCGAGCAGGGTTAGCTGGATCAGGCGCGTATCAGGATCCAGCGCCGGCAATCCGCCGCTGACGTGTGCCAGGCATGGTAGTGCGAAGCCAACAGCCAAACAGCCCCGGATCAGCCCACTGATCTGCGAGCGTGTGAATACGGGAAAGATCAGCATGATGCCCATCGCGCGGGCTGCCCCAAGACCTGCCGCAACGACGAGTTCGAGAGCCGTCTGGATCAGAATTTGAATATCGGCCGATGGCGCGTCCATGGGGCGGACTAGTAGCTAAGTGTCATTGCGGGAAACTCGGTGAAGATCTGATCGGCTAGCTCTATGAGCGGGGCGCTTAGCACAGGAGCAAACAGCCCAATCACCGCGACAACGACCAGAAGCTTCACGGTGAGCGGCAAGCTTTCATCCTGGATCTGCGTCGCCGCCTGGAGGATGCCGATGACGAGGCCGACAACCACTGATGCAATGAGCGGCGGTAGAATCCAGATCATGAAAACCACCAGTGATTGGCTCATAAGAGTAATGATGCTGGATTCAGTGATGATCAGCCTCCCGGTAACGTATAACTCAGCACAAGCCCATGCATCAATTTTGACCAACCATCAATGGCAACAAACAAGAAGATCTTGAACGGGACAGATATAACAGTTGGTGAGACCATCGACATACCCATTGCCATCAAGATAGTTGTCACTATCAGATCTATAACAATAAAAGGCAGATAAAGTAGAAATCCTATCTCAAATCCGCGCTTCAATTCTGATAGCAAGAAAGATGGTACAAGTATTGCAAAGTCATCAGGCGTGGCTGCAGCGTGCATTTCCTCTGGCCAGACCTTTTCTGTCGAAGATAGGAAAAATCGCCGCTGCTCTTCATTTGTGAATTTCTTGAGATGCTCGCGCAAGGGCTCACTTCCGGCTTTAGCGGCGCTTACCCAGTCGTCGAATGTCTGATAGTGGAGCTTGGGATCCGACATGCGGTCATAGGTCTGCTCAGCAACGGGCGCACTAACGAACATAGTGAGGATCATCGCCGCGGCGTACAGCACCACATTGGGTGGTATGGTCTGGGTCCCGAGCGCATTGCGGACGAGGAAAAGAACAATTGATACCTTTACAAAGGCCGTTGTCGTGGCAACTGCTAAAACCAGCAGACCGAGTCCGGCGGTAACCGCAAGAAGCGCCAGGATTGTCGGCTGAGCTTCACTCATTGCATGCAAACCCGCCACGGAGCCTGATGCCCAGCTCTTCTCCGATGCGGACAATGTCGCCACGCCCGATACGCTGACCATTGGCCACTATGTCGACCGGGCCGTCGATCGGCCATCCAAGTTCAAAAATATGCCCTTCGCCGGCACTTCTTAATTCCCCAAGAGAAATAGGCCAGCGGCCGCATTCAAAGACAAGCACGATCTCGACATCGTCGAGATCCTTAGTAAGCTCCAGTTGCGATCCGGGTTGTGTCATATGCGCACTCTCCAAAGGACACGGTCGCGGGCGGAAAGGCCCCCGCAAGATTAATTCATCGCCGTCAAGATCCGCCTCGGCGCACAACTGGCCGACAGCTAGGGTGATCTGGCCGCGGCCGAACGGCGCAATATCGGGCAACAATGCATCACCGACACATGCGCTTCGAAGAAGCGCCGCAGGAAGGCGAAGCGTGCCGACCTCTCCTGCAACAATGAGCGGGAGCTCTGGAGGCAGCCCGCCCAGCTGCCGCGGCAACTGGGCAAGCAGTTCGCCTAGCGCGCGAAACGCAGGCGGTACTAAGCCGTCAAGTGGCGTGAACAGGAATAGACGGCCCTTGCCCTTGACCGCGCCGAAAATGATGTCGAGTTCAAGATGAGGAGCCAGCATCGTGGCTTCGCATACCCGCACGAGTTGCACGTTCAGACGCGTCGTCTCCTCCAGTCGAGTGACAAGCGGCTCCAGAGCGAGTTCGAGAATTAGCGAAGCAGTTGGCTCGGAAGGGAAGGCCAAGCCGTTCTGCACTGTCGTGATGAACTCCTCTACGAGCGGGCGCGACAGTGACAAGATGACCGTTTCGGCTCCCACTCTCCAGACGCAGTCAAGCATCGGAATGGCAGCAGGTTCCTGCTGCCAGACAAGCCCTGCCGTTCGCACCGATAGCGGCACCTCGTTGATCCGGCTTTGAAACGGCGTGCGCGGCGCTGCTGTATCATTGAGCCACGAGACAACCGTGTGGGACAGTTTCAGAACTGGTTCGAACATGGCGGGTGTGACCGCAGCGCCTATCAAAGACTGCACGGTCGTGTCATTCGGACGACCTCTTGCGACCGTCGGATCCGGTTGCGCGGCATTTAGGCAAGCGACCCCCTCGCATATTTCAGCAGTATCTCATCGTCGGCCTCGATCTCGGCTGCGGCCTCCGAATGAGTCTCGACGGCGCGCCGCACGTCGTCCTCGATTTGTTGCCATTTGTCCCTTGCCGCCGAACATATGACCCATAGCTCCCTCGTCCTGGACGCCGCCATCTCAGCCTCCTCTTGAGCGATTTGGGTATCATCAAGCATCTGCCGTCTGGAATTGATCTCAGCGGCAAGTTGTTCAGTGTGAAGGCGGTGACGGTCGAGCGCTGCGCTAGACAAGTTGTCGAGTGACATCAGATGCTGATAGAGCGCTGCTTCTTTTCTTGAACAATGTTGCTGTATCATTGCAAGCTCCCTAGAGGCATTTTGTACGGCTGAGGCGGCCACATCGCGCTGGGCTTCCTTCTTGGACAGCTCGCCAAGGGCACGACGCTCTTGCATTTCCTTCAGAAGCCGTAACCTCGAAGACTGAATCCAGTTTACGCGGTCAGACGCGACATCCATGCGACCGTCTCCTCGAAATCTGACGCGTCATCTTCGCTCTGGCGCAGAAACTCCCTCAGTTCGTCGATTGACGCGACAGCCCGGTCAGTCAGGGGATCTCCACCTGGCTTGTATTCGCCAACATTGATCAAGAACTCGGTCTCGGCATAGCGCGACAGGAGCTCGCGGAAAATGGATGCTGCCTTGCGATGTGTCCCCGAAACGACTGCATCCATGACGCGGCTGCGACTCTGCAGCACATCAATAGCGGGGAAATGCGATCGCGCCGCAATAGCGCGTGAGAGGATGACATGGCCATCGAGAATACCACGCGATTCCTCGGCGATTGGATCACCCGTGCCATCACCCTCTACAAGCACCGTATAGAAGGCCGTGATTGAGCCCCGCTCACCCATGCCGGCGCGCTCGAGCAGGCCTGGCAGCATGCCAAAAACGGAAGGAGGAAAGCCCCGTCGCGTCGGCGGCTCACCCGCAGCAAGGCCTATTTCGCGCATAGCGCGGCAGAAGCGCGTCAGCGAATCCAGCATGAGAGCAACGCGTAGGCCTTGATCGCGGAAATATTCCGCGAGCGCAGTCGCCATTGGAGCGCATTGCGCACGCTCTACCGCCGAGCGGTCGGATGTTTCAACCACGACGACCGTACGGAGAAGGCCCTCTTCACCAAGATTCCTTTCGATGAATTCACGAACTTCCCGTCCACGTTCGCCTATGAGCGCCACTATGACGACGTCAGCGGCGGCACCCTTTACGATCTGTGACAACAGCGTCGACTTGCCACCACCTGGCTCGCCATAAATCCCGATCCGCTGGCCCTCGCCGCACGTCAGCAGACCATCGAGGACACGGACCCCAAGCGGGAATGGCCGCTCAATCATGCGCCTCGTCATCGGATTGGGGGCTCTGCCATGCAGGGGCCGAGTTTCGACGGTCTTGATTTCGCCTTTGCCGTCCAATGGGCGGCAACGACTGTCGATCACGCGACCGAGCAAATCGCCGCCGACGGGCACCTCACGCATTCGGCCAGTGGCCACGACCTCTGCGCGGCTGGATAGGCCCACCAAGTCCCCGATCGGTGTCAGCAATACACCATCACCCGACAGGCCGATCACCTCGGCCTCGAGCGACAGCCCGGTTCGCGGGTCCTCTAGGAGGCAAAGTTCCCCAATACGAGTGTCTGGCAAGACGGCATGAACCAGTGTGCCGATAGCCCGCGTGATCCGACCGCGCACCGCACGCGTGTCAATTCGCTTGGCCGCAGCCCTCAAAGACGAGATTGCTGGAACGAGAGCTCGAGTGTCGGCGTCAGCGTTATGTTCTGGGACGGGCTTTCTCATAGCTCGCCTTTCTCACAGAGCGTCCCGAAACCAAGGCGCAGCGCGCGCATCTGGGCGTCAAGTCCAAGGTCAACATTGCCGTACTCGCTCCACAGCACGCAGCGTTGCGGCGACAATGTCGGGTCGGGCTCGATCCGCACCCTTGGTCGACCATCCTGGCCGTCGCATCGAGCAAACTCTCGTGCAAGCATGTCGACTTGCATGGGAGAAACATGAAGGCAAACGTCGGCGCCGCTGTATTGACACTCTATGGCGTGACGAACAGCCCTCACCAATAGCTCGCCCGGATCGAAAGCGCCGATAAGATCGCTCAATATTTCCATCACGAGCTGCGGCAATTCCTGCTCCAGAGCCGCCTTTCGTCGCGCGATTTCGGAGATTGTCTCCGCAATCAACCCTGCCATCTCCTCGGTGCCTGCATTCGAGCCCTCCATGTGGCCGCGCGCCCACGCCCGCTGGTAAACCGCGCGTGCCCAGTTTCGAACGCGCTGCCGATGCCGTTCTGCCGCGGCAAGGGCTTGCGCGGCGCTGTGCCAGGTTTCGAGCTCGCTCGCGGGTATCAGTGGTCCGACTGGACGCATCTGCGGCGCTATTGGCCCCTCGGAAAGTTCGACTGTCATTTCACCGGGGTCTCTGTCTCAAAATGAGCTACTACAAGTGAAAGCAATTGGCCGGCGGCGGTCCAATGCTCATGTGCTGGAGTCTCCGCGGCAGTCCCCTCGGGCAATCGAAGAAGCACGCGGTTACGCTCGGTCGCTGAACTGTCCTGGAGCCAAGCTCCAAGACATGCGTGTCCATCGTATTCGATTTGCTGAGCGAGTTTTTCTGGGTCCGAGATCAGTCTTTTGTCAACAGCATGCAGCAGGTGTCGGATTCCGAATGCGTGTGCATCCACGCCGATGCGTTTAACAAGGATGGCAAGCTCAGGCTGAGAGACAAACGCGACCAGCGAACGGGCATGCCAGATACTACCAGCAAGAAGGGCCGCTCGATATGGATCATGCCCGCGTAGAAGGTCCGGCCTGCAGCCGATGTGGTTCAGATCCACGTCATCGTTGCCCAGCAATTCTGCCAGCCTTGGATGCAGTCTGGAACACTTCTGCAACTTCACTAACGTTTCGGCCGATAACGCTGGATCAAGACGCGCCGCAAGACGGGTTGGATGGGCCGAAGCCGCAAGCTCGCTCGCGCCCGGAAAGTGCGGACCATCAGGTCGGGCGGTCTGTATAGGCATTGGCAATGAGATGTCACCCACGTCCAATTGCAGGCATTCTTTTGCGAATGGCCTCGACAGCAGAAGCATCCCGGCGCCCCTCGACCTTGGAAACGCCGGTTGATTGCTTGCGCCGACGCGTAACAACGCCGATCAAGAGATAACAGGCCACGGCGAATACGGCTGCGGCAAAACCTGTTACGGTCGCCAGAAGTGGCGCAGGAAGAGGTAGTGATGCTTGTGGCAAAACAGCAGTCGGATCGGGCCGTTGCTCGTGTGCGGACCGTTCTACCGGCACCAAAACCACTTCCACCTTATCGTAGGACAGGCCTTCGATGCTGTCGGCTACAAGCATCTTTATCTTTGGCAGCAGAGCCGCGACATTTGTTTTTGCGTCGTGCCTGATAAACACCGAGGCCGAGGATGGCGTGGCACCGGCTCGCACAAGGTCGTTATGCGGCAGCACGACGTGAACACGTACAGAAAAAACGCCATCGATATCGCTGATCGTCCGCGACAACTCTTCGCTCAGGGCATACACGTAACGGGCACGCTCTTCGGTCGGCGAGGCAATCAGGCCTGATCCTTGGAATATCTCACCGAGGTTCTTGAAGGATTGGCGCGGCAGCCCCTTGGCGTTCAGAAGGTTGATTGAGAAGGCGAGCAGCTTTTCGTCAACCTGGATCGTGCTGGTTCCATCCTTGGCGACCACCCGGATCGCGGCGACCCCGTTGTCTTCAAGAAGTGCGAGCATTTCATTTGCCTCACGCTCTTGCAATTGCGTGTAGAGGTCGGCTTTGCAAGCAGTGAGGGCGACGAGAACTGGCAGCATGACAAGTCTAACCGACCGCCACCCTGACAGGCCACGCATGATTTCGCCCTCGGCCAAGCCAATCATGCGCGCGGTTCAGCCTTCCTTCAAAAGTTTATTCACGGATGATGTGACGCCGCTGACGCCTTTGGAGATAAGCGCCACCTGGGTGACGCCGTTGTAAACATCCCGAAGACCAGCCATCATCGTTTCGAAGTCTTGCCCTTGTTGGGGAATGCCCGAGATTCCGGTTCCCGCCTCACCTGGAACGGGAAGCTTCTGCGCCGGTCCCGGTAGAGCGCCCTTCGAAAGGGCTATGTCATGGTCGAGCGCGGGGAAGGAAACAGTGTTGTGTGGATATAGGGAGGAAATCGTCTGCAACACGCGATCGCCCATGCCGCTCGTCGGCGCAGCCGCGCGCTGAACATCCATCGCCGCAGCAACTGGCGCCGCACTCGCTGGCCCCGCGGCGGCATCGTTTTTCAGCGAGTCGGCTGCATGCCCTAAGGCGCGCTCAAACTGGGCCTGCTCGACAATCGACGGTGATCCGACCCTGGGGAGGCCAGCCGTTAGAGTGGCAGAGATCGACGTGACAGGCATCATCATGTAAGGACTCGGTTGCTCTCTCTGACCGGGCGAGCCCCGCCCATTCATCACCCGGTGTCGGCGCAACACTCCTAGGGGGGCAAGCTGACAACAAGCTGACTAACGGCGGCGTCATTTCGACAATCTAAAATCTCTTCGGCAATTTAGTCACTTGTGATGATTTCAGCGTTTGGTTTATCAGTGCGACATGCCGAGAACGCTTATCCAACCCGTCACCCTGCATGTTTTGAGACTTCTTTGTGCCGGGTTTTTTCTGTCCACCGGGATTCACCCGGCGCATGCAGTCCCGCTGTCCCTTCCGGCGACACCCTATAGATACACGGTTCTGGATCAGGAGCTCGCTGCAGCGTTGCAGGAATTCGGCAACAACCTGAATATCAGGGTCAACATCAGTCCTGCGGTGAAGGGGCGAATTCGCGGACGTATGCCTGATTTGCCACCGCGCGCGTTCCTCGACCGCTTGACGAACCTTTACGGTCTACAATGGTACTATGACGGCCTTGTGCTCTATGTGTCTGCTGCACAAGAATCGCAAACTCGAATGCTTTTGATGACGTCGATTCGCTTCGATGCGTTCAAGGGGGCTCTCGACAAGCTTGATATCTCCGACGAGCGCTATGTGGTCAAACCCGTGCCAGGCAATGGCCTCGTCTTCGTTTCCGGTCCACCGCGCTTCGTCGCACTCGTGGAGCAGACCTTTAACGGCTTGGTGGCGCAGGCGCAGGCGCAGACTCACATAGCGGCAACGCCAAAGGAATCAGTGCTGATCTTGTTTCGCGGCTCCTCCACTACGGTCGTTCGCGACGGACGACCGGATGCTTCTTATTCTTCTGACATCCCACAACAGGATAGCGTTGGCGGGAAGCCTGAGCTGGGCAAGAAATGAACATTGAGGATTTCCCGCAGCTCTGAAGAACATGACTGCGGCTACCCCTTTGTGAACTCTTCGCAAACTCGTCAGTTTCTCGAAAGCTAATCCGCTCATGATGAGTCCCGGCAGCTCTCGCGGTGACTCCGGCCATTGTGTTGGACCGAACCTTGGAGCCGGCCCGGAACACAGCAATTGAAGGCAGGGCAGGCGCATTCGTGACCTGCCGACGCTTGGAATTGTCGAATTTTGTGAAACGCAAGGGATCTTCTGTCGGGGTCTCTTGTGGGGATTTCAACGTCACGTCTGAGGATGCATAATGTCGGCCAGTAATCTTTCAACTTTCTACCGCTCAAATTCGCTACAGTCCGCAAGGGGTTGGCCGGGCCTGAAAGTTTCCCATTTTGCGACCCAGCATCAGCAAAGTGCATCGTGCTTCGAAGCGATGCTGTCCACTTGTGTGCTGGCAGACAAGCCCGGCTCTTTCGCGCAAGGGGATCTGCCAGCGTCGAATCTTGATTCGACAATGGATAAATTGCGGCAGGACCCTTTGGGCCATCTGGCACCGGATGTCTTGACATTGAATGGCTTGGAGCAACACCCACTGGATCTGCTGCCGCCAAATATGAGGGCGGCTCTCAAGGAGGACCAATCGCAACGCTCCAAGGCGACTGAAGCCCAACATCTGCTCGGCGTCACTCCGAAGATCGAGCCGGCTCCCAGGCCGAGCCCCGGAATCACGTGGAACGGTGGGTCGCTGACCACGGCTGAGTTGCAGATTGTTGCGGTACTCAACCGTCACAAGGACCAATGCCCGCTTACTTGGAAGTCGTTGACCGACAAAGCCAATGATCCCTCTACGCCACCGGATCTGAAAGCGGCGATCCAGGGACTGCAGCAGGATTCGGGACTTTTTTATGCGATTGGCTCGCAGGGCGACGGCCGCTGTGGAGGCAAGATCAACGCCAAGGACTTGGCCGGATTTTCAAACCACCACCCACAAGTTGCTGCATTTCAGGAAGCCCAAGCGCGAAGCTACGAGCAGAACTACATACCATCCGACGGCAGCGGAGGTTTGCAGCCTTCGGTCATGACCTTGAGCGATGCCTTGCGGGAGTTTTACCGGTACTCCGAAAATCTGTCCAAGGACCTGAGTCTGGATGAGTTCAAGAAAATGGTCGGCGGCGAATCGAAAAACGGCAAATTTCCGCCCCAGGTCATTGCGGCGGCGCAATATTTCCTCGATCACCCCGATGCTTGGAACCAGTTGTGCGGTGGCTCGAAAGGGAAGATGCACAAAGAGGATTTCCTGCAAGTCGCCTCATCGTCGATGAGCCTCACGCAAACTGAGCTGAATACGGTCGAGATGATCAAGGACCATCAGGACACGTTCTTTGGAAGCGGTGTTCTGACTCGCGACAAACTGGCGAAAATGAAAGACGACAAGAGCCTTGATCCGAAAGTGCGGGAAGCAGCCTCTCAGCTCCTTTCAGATCCTCTTCTGTTTGGCCTCCTGAACAATTCGATCACGGGCTATAAGACCCATCATAAATTCTTCGACTTTGGCGGCGGGCATACGGTTGATTCCGGCAATATCAGCAAAAAAGACTTTGCCCATTTTTGCACAAACATGTCGTCTGCGAACCGCAACGTTCAGCAGCCAATCACCCACGGCGCCCAAACCGCAGAAGAGCAGAATGCCGTCGCGGACATGAAGATGGGCCTGATGGACCAGCCTGACATTAAGTCAGCCAAAAAGAACGGCGGGGCCGTCATGCACGTCGTCGACTCCGTGCTCAAAATCGAGACGAAAGTGCTCGACTTGGCGGCAACGGCGGTGGGACTGCTCAGCTTCATTCCGGGCCTCGGACAAGTAGCCGATCTTGCCTCGATGGTTCTCGAGGCTGAGTCGCAAGCAGCCAATCTCCTGCGTACGGCCATTAACGGAGGCGATATGAAGCGAGCGCTGGAGGAAGCTGGCCTCAATATGGCCGCGCAGGCGATCGGCCTTATCGCAGGCCCCGAGGTCAAGCTGGCCATTCGAAATGGGCTCGTAAAGCACCTGATGGAAGAGGCCTTGGCGGCAGGCATTGATCTTTCGGTCTCGACGGCGCAGGACTACGCAGAAGGCTATGTGAATAACCTCAAAGCGCGCCTTGCAGGCGGCCCTGAGCAAAGCCTAGGCCTTCCGAGCATGCCATCATTCCAGAGTGTGGCAAGCAATGTGCCCTTCGTCGGCATTGCCTTATCCTAGCCGTCGCCTTGCGCGGAAGCTTTGGCTCGCGCGCTGACATAAGGGTCATTGTGGCACAAGCAGGGGTTCATCCGCATCAACGCAGCGGTGTTCCTGACGCCATCTGGATCGGACTGTGAGGGGGATGTCCGAAGGCTGTGAAGGCTTCGGTATATGACGACTTCAGAGTTACGCTGAGCCCAGCCATCTCGAGCCGGTGCGCCGGGTCGAGGTTTTCACGGGCGCCGGCCGGCAGCGGGAATGGTCTCCGGAAGGCACGGCGCGGATGGTGGCGGAGCGGCGCAGCCGAAGGAACGGCTGTCGCGCGCCCAGGGCGGCCTCCCGAACAGCAGACGATGATCTCCTGCCTTGGGCCTATATCCTTGTGCCCACGCTCAAGGCAGTCGGCTGAAAACAGCGCTGATTTAAAACAGCATTATCCTGCACTGCACCCTCGATCCTTGCGCTCACCGATCGCTCGTCGACACGCACGCGGTCAAGTCGTTATCGGCGCTATGCCGATGGGCTTCGAGAGCAAGGTGGACGCTGAGCGGTGCGTCAGCCTCAGGGCGCGGCTGGCCAGCTTTGGGTCTCACGCTCTATGACGGCAACACCCGGCTGATCAACTTGGCCTGTTCGCGGGCTCCCGGCAGCGGCGCGGAAGCCACGGTCCGCCTTCCTCGGCTTCAGGCCAAAGATACCGCAGCATGCTCCAGAGCTATGTCTGCCGCCTCCGCCCCATCGTCGCTGGTCATGTGGAAAGGACAAGCAGGCTACGCACCCCATAATCCCGTCGGGCAGGATTCGACAGTCGACGGCGAGACATTCGCCAAACCTCACCCTTGATTCTCAGCAACGTTAAAAAAAATTCACATAATGTTCGTGAGTGTAGTCTCCTGTCAGGTGGTACATTAGCCCCAATATCTGGCGTCTTAGTCGTAGAAAGGACTGTGATCCATCTTCCATTAGCATC
Organism: Mesorhizobium sp. M2A.F.Ca.ET.067.02.1.1; assembly: GCF_004023285.1. Classification (NCBI taxonomy): domain Bacteria; kingdom Pseudomonadati; phylum Pseudomonadota; class Alphaproteobacteria; order Hyphomicrobiales; family Phyllobacteriaceae; genus Mesorhizobium; species Mesorhizobium sp. M2A.F.Ca.ET.067.02.1.1. The sequence continues at coordinate 17,369 of NZ_RZSB01000008.1, read as the reverse complement.
CATACCAGCGGATTTACAGCAAATGACGAGAGAGGTCTCATGCGGATTGATGGGGATAGAAGGGCTAGCGGCTTGCTGCATCCCGTCCGGGTTGATGCCAACCAATGTTGACACTGGTAAATCGCCTAAGGACGGCAGCGCATCTTGATCGCCTTCGAATCCTGGGCCTTTGCGCGCATGCGGATCTAACCGTCGGCGAGCTGGCCGATATTACCAGTCTGCCTCGCGAGCAGGTTCGACGCCACGTTCGGCGGCTGGGCAGAGCCAACTTTCTTTGCTGCAACGAACAACGTCCGCAGTCTTCGTACCATATGCAAGCAGGAGGCAAGGATGGCGGGCTGGCTCAATTGGTGGTCGATCTCCTGCCCCACGATGATGGCCATCATAAAAGAGACCTACAACGCCTGGAAGCAATACAAGACGCGCGGTTGAAGGGACCGCCTGCTTGATCGTGAAATAGATCAGTCCAAATGGAGCGCGACTACCATGGATAACTCCGCCGGCGGCGCCATCGCGCAGCCCGACACTTACGGGCGGCCTCACTTAGCCGCCGTCGACTCCCGCGTTCACGAACTGCTTCTAAGACAGGAGCGTCAGGAGCGGACAACTCTCAAACTGATCGCCTCCGAGAACTTTGCCTCCTCGGCGGTGTTGGAAGCGACCGGGTCGATTTTCACCAACAAGTATGCCGAGGGATACCCCGGTGCGCGCTACTACGCCGGAAACGAGATCGTCGATGAGCTTGAGACCCTCGCGATCGAGCGCCTGAAAGCGCTATTTGGCAGTGAACACGCCAACGTCCAGCCTTATTCAGGCTCGCCAGCCAACCAGGCTGTCTATCGCGCGCTTTTGAGCCCCCGTGACAAAGTCATGGGCTTGCCTTTACCCGAAGGCGGCCATCTGACTCACGGTTGGTCCGTCAATTTTTCCGGCAGCGATTATCAGCGCGTCCCGTACAGGCTGCACGAAAAGACACAGCAAATTGACTATGACCACTTGCGCGAGACCGCCAAGCGGGAACGCCCGAAGCTAATTTGGGTCGGCGGAACTGCTTATCCGCGTATTTTTGACTACGCGGCAATGGCCGAAATTGCTTCGGAGGTGAACTCGTATCTGGTGGCTGACATCGCCCACATCTGCGGCCTGGTTGTCGCAGGAGTGCATCCGAACCCCGTGTCCCATTGCGATGTGGTCACCAGCACCTCTCACAAGTCGATCCGCGGTCCCCGGGGTGGCTTCATTTTATCAAGGAATGAAGACCGTTATCAGCCCCTCCATCATCCGAAGAGCAAACACAATCTGCGCCGTGTTCCCTCTTCTGCAAGGCGGACCGCATATGAATACTATCGCCGCGCTTGCCGTCGCTTTGCAGGAAGCAGCGAACTCGTCCTTTCGTGTCTACGGTCAGCAGATCGTCCACAACGCCAAGGCTCTGGCCCAGGCGCTTCTGGAGCGAGGTTATGAACTCGTCACTGGGGGCACTGACAATCACATGCTGATCCTTGATCTTCGGGACCGGCCGCTGTCAGGCAAAGCCTATGCGGAGCGCTTATCGCGTGCAGGCATCATTGCGAATTTCAATATGGTCCCGGGCGACCGGCGGCATCCGGCGCTGACAAGCGGCATCCGCTTAGGGACACCAGCGGTGACGTCCATGGGCATGCGCGAAACGGAGATGGTGCAGATCGCCGCTTTCATCGACTCGGTCTGCCGCCAGCCCGATGACCAGGAAGTTCATGCGAGCGTACGAAGAGACGTTGCCGACTTCTGCACTGCGTTCGATGTTCCCGGCATCCGCGACCGATAAGCCACCCCAATCCAGAAACTCCTCACTAACTCCAGCACTTGAAGCGAGGGCATTTTTATGACCAGGCAGTTCGTGTTCTCTTCCGAATCCGTCGGCGCGGGACACCCCGACAAGATGGCAGACAACATCTCCGATGCCATTCTCGATGCGGTCCTGCGCACCGATCCGAAGGCGCGCGTCGCCTGTGAAGTGTTGGTGAAGACGGGGATGGTCGTTGTGGCTGGCGAGATCACCAGCCATGCCCACATCGATTACAGCCAAGTCGCCCGCGATACGATACTCGATATTGGCTACGACGATGATGCGATTGGCTTTGATGGTCGACGTTGCGCCGTCGTTCTGGCCCTCACCGAGCAGTCGCCCGACATAAGCCAGGGCGTTGATGAAGGACGAGGGCAGGATCTCGGGCAAGGGGCAGGGGATCAGGGCATCATGTTTGGATTCGCATGCAACGAGACGGATACATTGATGCCCCTGCCGATCCAACTCGCTCACCATTTGACGAAAAGACAGGCCCAGGTCCGGAAAGCGGGACAGCTTGGCTGGCTGCGTCCGGACGTGAAATCTCAAGTGTCGGTACGCTACGAAGGGCTCCGCCCGGTGGCGCTGGATACCATAGTCCTGTCAACGCAGCATGACGAAGCGGTCTCACAAGCCACGGTCCGCGAAGGCGTCATTGAGGAGATCATAAAACCGGTCCTGCCGGCCCACCTGGATACTTCGGGGATCAGATTTCTGGTCAACCCAACAGGGCGGTTCGTGGTCGGTGGGCCTGCCGGCGACTGCGGCCTCACAGGACGGAAGATCATCGTCGATTCCTACGGTGGGACCGGGCGTCACGGCGGCGGTGCCTTTTCGGGCAAGGACCCATCCAAGGTTGACCGCTCGGCGGCCTATGCCGCCCGGTATGTCGCGAAGAACATCGTTGCCAGCGGCCTTGCAGAGGTCTGCGAGGTTCAGCTTGCCTACGCGATCGGCGTGGCCAGTCCGGTTTCTGTCATGGTCAATACCTTCGGAACCGCAAGGATCGAGGAAAAAAGGATCGAGCGCCTTGTTCTCGAGGTTTTCAATCTCCGACCGAAAGGCATCATCAAGATGCTTGATCTCTTACGGCCGATATACCGCAAGACGGCGACATACGGACACTTCGGGCGTGAAGAGCCTGAGTTCACTTGGGAGAAGACGGACAAAGCTGACGATTTGCTGCGTGAAGCCGGACCGGCAGCTGCGTGAGGGCGGCTGGATCAAGCGCATGCGGCAACCCATTTCAACTCGCGAGACCACGCCCGGCCGGCGTGGCAAGAAGCCGGCTCGGGTTTTGGCGGAGATTTTGATGCCGGATTATGACGTGCTTTGCATCGGCAATGCCATTGTCGACATCATCGCCCAGTGCGACGAGGAATTCCTCGAGACCAACGGCATCATCAAGGGCGCGATGAACCTCATCGACACACAACGCGCCGAACTGCTCTACAGCCGCATGGGTCCGGCGATCGAAGCGTCCGGCGGCAGCGCCGGCAACACGGCGGCCGGCGTCGCCAGCTTTGGCGGCCGCGCGGCCTTCTTCGGCAAGGTCTCCAACGATGCGCTGGGCGAAATCTACGCCCACGACATCCATGCGCAGGGCGTCGCCTTCGGCACCACGCCGCTCAAGGGTGAGCCGCCGACGGCGCGCTCGATGATCTTCGTCACGCCCGACGGCGAGCGCTCGATGAACACCTATCTCGGCGCCTGCGTCGAGCTTGGCCCTGAGGATGTCGAAGCCGACAAGGCGTCCGGCGCCAAGGTCACCTATTTCGAAGGCTATCTGTGGGACCCGCCGCGCGCCAAGGAGGCAATCCGCCAGACGGCGAAGCTGGCGCACGCGGCAGGCCGAGAAGTGTCGATGACGCTATCGGATTCGTTCTGCGTCGACCGCTACCGCGACGAATTCCTCGACCTGATGCGCTCGGGCACGGTCGACATCGTCTTTGCCAACAGCCACGAGATCAAGTCGCTCTACCAGACATCGTCGTTCGACGAGGCGCTGGCCCAGATCCGCAAGGATTGCCGGATCGCCGCCGTCACCCGCTCGGAAAAAGGCTCGGTGATCGTGCGCGGCGACGAGACCGTGGTGATCAAGGCGACCGCCATCAAGGAACTGGTCGACACGACGGGCGCCGGCGATCTCTATGCCGCCGGCTTCCTGCATGGCTACACGCAAGGCCGCGACCTGCAGACTTGCGGCGACCTTGGCTCACTGGCAGCCGGATTGGTGATCCAGCAGATCGGCCCCAGGCCCCGTCAGAATTTGCGCCGCGAGGCCGAGCAGGCGGGGCTGACCATTCCGGACGTTCAAACGAGTTAGTGGCCTACCTTCCCGTTGTGCAGGCTATCTCGCCAGAAGCGCAATCACGGAATAGGGAAATCCTGATGTCGAACATGATGAAGGCGCTTGTGAAGGCCAAGGCCGAACCGGGCATCTGGATGGAAGAGGTGCCGGTGCCGGAAATCGGCCCCAACGACGTGCTGATCAAGATCAAGAAGACGGCGATCTGCGGCACCGACGTGCACATCTACAATTGGGACCAGTGGGCGCAGAAGACGGTGCCGGTGCCGATGGTGACGGGCCATGAATTCGTCGGCACCGTTGCCGATTTCGGCGCAGCGGTCACCGAATACAAGGTCGGCCAGCGTGTATTGGGCGAAGGCCACATCGTCTGCGGCCATTGCCGCAACTGTCGCGCCGGGCGAGGGCATCTGTGCCGCAACACACTCGGCGTCGGCGTCAACCGTCCAGGCGCCTTCGGCGAGTATCTGGCGATCCCGCAGCACAATGTCGTGCCGATCCCCGACGATGTGCCCGATGAGATTGCCGCGATCTTCGATCCCTTGGGCAATGCCGTCCACACCGCATTGTCCTTCGATCTGGTCGGCGAGGACGTGCTGGTGACTGGCGCCGGGCCGATCGGCATCATGGGCGCGCTCGTCGCCCAATGCGTCGGCGCGCGCAAAGTGGTCATCACTGACATCAACCCGGTGCGGCTGGCGCTAGCCAAGAAACTCGGCGTCCAGCATGTCGTCGACGCCTCGAAGGAGAAGCTGCGCGACGTCATGCCGGTGCTCGGCATGACCGAGGGGTTCGACGTCGGGCTCGAAATGTCAGGCGCCGCCCCCGCTTTCCGCGACATGATCGACACCATGAACAATGGCGGCAAGATCGCCATTCTGGGCATCGCGCCGACCGGCTTCGAGATCGACTGGAACAAGGTCATCTTCAAGATGCTGCATCTCAAAGGCATCTACGGCCGCGAGATGTTCGAAACCTGGTACAAGATGATCGCGCTTGTGCAGGGTCCGCTGGATGTCTCCGGCCTGATCACCCACCGCATCGGCATCGACGATTTTCAGATCGGTTTCGATGCGATGAAGAGCGGCAGTTCCGGCAAGGTGGTGATGGACTGGTAGGGATTGCCTTGGCCGCTATTCAGGAAAAGCTGACGACAGCACCTCTGGTCCGCCGGACATTTTCCAACTAGGGGAACATGGCTGGGTGGAGAGCTATGGCTCCGCTACGTGCGCTCGCTAATCATACACGGCGACGTATCGCGGCCCACCCGGTGACGGTCGATGGGGCAATTCGCTTCAGTCGATGACGGAAACCCGGTGAACCGATGCTGAGGCCCCGACGCGATCGTCTATTTCCTATGATCTGCGATTGAGGTCGAGGTGTTGCCGCTTTCAGCGGGTAAAATGCGATAGACGACTTCCGGTACCCTTCCGGTCAGCGAAAAGGAAGGCAACGAGCCGCATTGCCTCAAGCAAAATGTTACCAATAGTGTCCTGTTCCAAAGGGGATGGACAGGTCGTGCCATTCCGGTTCGGGGGAAGGATGGCGCGGCTCAGCATGGCGACACGGTGAAGCGGCGATCGTGGAGCTTTATTGCGGCGTTGACAAGCGGCGCATTCTGGATGAGTTCGAGGCGGTAACCGGCTATTATTCGCAAGCGCGCGATCCGTCTTATGAACCGTCGTGAGCAGAGGCCGTCTGCGGGCAAGAGCCGCAGCCGCTGTTACGGCAGCGATGTCCGCGACGCGCTCATCGTGTTGTGGGAGGATTCGGAGCGGCTGGGTCCGCATCGACGCTCGCGGCGGCCAGCGCCGCCGGGCAGGAATGAGTTCGCAGTTCGCCGCTCGGTGCCAGCCCGCACCTTCGGCGATTGGAAAGATCCGCCGCCCGGCTTTGTTGAGCGCATTCGGGCACGTCTTCGTCAGGGAGCTTCGTGCAGACGATGGTGCTGACCGGATTGCCGCCGGCTGGACCGATTGCATTCCGCTCCGCACGCGCGACAGCGGCAATGTGATCATGGCGATCAAGCAGGCCCGCTCCCGGTTTCGCTGACCCTGTGCTGCTGTTTGCCGGCATCCGCCCGCACAGGAAGAGCTTGTAAAAGCGGTCGGTGCGGAAATCGAGGAGCCGTTGGTCGTCGATCTTCAGCCTGAACGCGGTCGTTTGCTGGTGCCGCAAATCGGCTGTTGCATGTACATCCCTGTCAGACGTCAGTTTTCCTCGCCTATTTTGGTGTCGAGCGCGAAGTGCTCCAACCAGATTGCAAGGCTTTTTGGAAATGAGAGCGGCTTTGCGCAGGGCGCTCCGTTGTTGAGCATTCAAGCTACCAAGCCAATGACGCGCAGGTTCCACCAGGCTCGCCAGCCTTGAAGGACAGCGAAAAAAGCAGAGCACGACAGACACAACAGTGCATCAGGACGCCGCAGTCGTTGAAGATGGTGCGCTGCATCCATACCGTGGATGCATTCGATCCAAATAATCGATTTGTTCAATCAGTTTCTCGAAAGCTAACCCTACCCTCTGTGGGAATCGGGCTCTGAGCCGCGACGCTGCCTTGCGAGCGCAGGGGCTGCACGTAGGAGAGATGATGCAACGAGAAATCGCACGCGGGTTGCTGGCCTCGTGGGTTCGCCGACCGGCGTATTTGAGCCCGTCAGTTGGTCCTCACCCGCGCCTATTGCCACCGAGCGACTTGCATGTCCCTCCGACTCGGACCAGTTCCGAGAGCTGCGACGAGTTGCGCGCCGTGTGCTCCGATCAGATGGCCGCCGGTGACGCGTTCGATGGGCCGTCCCTCTTCGAGAGGAGATGAAATGCGAACGCTGCTCGTGGATCATCATGCGGATCTTGCGCGCGCCATGCGACTTGCGCTCGGGGATGGCGGCTTCGTCGTTGATGTCGTTGGTACTCTGGAACTGGCTTCGAGTGCATTTTCTTGCGCCAGCTATGAAATTCTCCTGCTGGAATTGGCTCTGCCAGATGGCGATGGCTTGGGTTGGCTGAGGCAGTTGAGGACCCACGGGCATTCAGTTCCTGCCGTCATTATGAGCAGCCTTAACGATCTCGATAAGCGAATTGCGATCTTCAACGGTGGTGCGGACGACTTTCTGCTCAAACCCATCTCTACCGATGAGCTTATTGCCAGAATGAGAGCCATTCTGCGCCGGGCGACACAGATGACCGACCTGAGGCTCGTATTTGGCAATCTCGACTTTGATCCGGTCGCCCGCCAGGTTTTCGTTGATGGGCACCCAATGATGATCGCACGTCGCGAACTCTGTATTCTAGAGCACCTGCTTAACCGGGCAGGCCGCATCGTGCCCCGTGCGCAATTGGAAGATCACCTCTATTCATTCAACGACGACGTGTCTGCCAACGCGCTTGAAGTCGGAATTTATCGTTTACGGGGACATCTGACCAGATCAGGTGCAACGCCACGGATCAAGACCATCCGAGGCATTGGTTACATCCTAGAATTGACTGACGCCTCGTCCGCATAGTTTGTCGAATCGAAAGAAGATCTATTTTGCTGATCCTTCAACATCCTTGCCATGCGCTCAATTGGCGGGCGATCGCCAACAAGGTTACAAGACCTGCAGTTCCCCGTTACCTGGGCCATCTCCTCTGCGCGCTTATTGTGACTTTCCCACTTGGTGTCGCGGCGCAAAACAAGCAGGACAAAGGCCCGCCGCATGCGGCTTCGAATAGCATCAACGCCACGCTGACCCTTTCCTCTTCGCTCGGGGAGACCGTTCATCTGCCCGCGCCAGCCACGACCATCTTTGTTGCTGACCCCACGATCGCGGATTTTCAGGCGCCATCGAGCAAAACAATCTTCGTCTTTGGCAAGAAATCGGGGCGGACCAGCCTATTCGCCTTGGATGGCAATGGCGAGCCTCTCGCCGAATTGCGTATCGTTGTCACGCAACCGATCGGGGATTTACGCGCCATGTTGCGGGAGCAGGTCGGCGACTATCCCATCCGCGTCAACTATACGCCGCGCGGCGCAATCCTTAGCGGGACGGCGCCCGACGCAGAGGTCGCCGACACCGCAAAAAGAGTCACTGAGCAATATCTGGGCGACGGAGCGCAAGTCGTCAACAACATCAAGGTCGCTGGATCCCTGCAAGTTAACCTCAGCGTGCGCGTAGCCGAAGTCTCACGCAGCGCCATGAAGTCACTCGGCGTCAACTTGTCCGCCTTCGGTCAAATCGGCAATTTCAAAGTGGGCGTTCTAAGCGGAAGCGCTGCAAGCGCTGGGTCTGGTTCAACCCAGGGTGGCGGTACAGCAGAAATCGGATTCGACAACGGTGCCGTCAACGTCAGCGCGGTTCTCGACGCGCTCGCCAAGGAGCATATAGCTTCCGTCCTGGCTGAGCCGAACCTCACCGCTATGTCGGGTGAAAAGGCCAGCTTTCTCGCGGGCGGCGAATTTCCCATTCCTGTCCTGCAGGAAAACAGGCAGGTATCGGTTGAATTCCGTCACTTCGGCGTCAGTCTGGAATTTGTGCCGACAGTTCTCAGCAACAATCAAATCAACATTCACGTAACGCCCGAAGTCAGTGAACTGTCGACGCAAGGTGCCGTGCAAATCAACGGAATTTCCGTGCCGGCAGTTTCCACGCGCCGAGCCGATACGGTCGTCGAACTCGCCAGCGGCCAGAGCTTCGCAATCGGCGGTCTAATCAGGCGGAACGTCAACAATGATGTCAGGGCCTTTCCCTGGCTCGGAGAACTGCCGATCCTGGGACCGCTTTTTCGCTCGACCTCGTTTCAAAAAGAGGAGTCAGAACTGGTCATTCTAGTTACGCCTTACATTGTAAGACCAGGCTCCAACCCAAACCAGATGAGCGCACCGACCGAGCGGGCGGCACCGGCTTTGAACGGAGGGGGCGCTCCGACGAATTCCGTGACAAGTCCCCCGCGAGACCGCGCTGCTATCCGTGCGGGCGCGCCAAGCGCCCAGGGCGGTCTCGGCTTCATCATCGAATAGTGTCATCCAAAGATGTTGCGTTTTATAATCCTCTTTGTCGCTCTGGCACCAAGCGTAAGTGGCTGCACAAGCACTACGCCAGTTGATGTCGAACCATCGGCACCAATGCTTGTCCGAGAGGAGACCACCGTCCTGACGTTGCAAAGCCTGCGCGCTTCCGAACGGCAGCGTTTGCGTGTTTTCCTAGACAAGGCCAGTCGCGGCCGGTTCGATGCCATCCACCTCCTCATCAGCGGTTCGCCCCAGCTCAGCGCAGGGGTAGCCCATCAGGCCAGGCAGTTGGCAATCGAAGAAGACAACATTCAATTGCGCGATCAACACGACGCCGGCTCAGTGCGAATTGAGGCGATTGTCTATCACGCCCGTCCGCCGGTCTGTCCCTCATATGGTGCCTTACCCAATGAAGAATCCTTCAAACAGCCGCTTGGTTGTTCGACAGGACATAACCTGGCCGTGATGGTCAACGATCCGCGCGATCTGCTCGACAATCAGGCCGTCAAGGCCGGCGATGGCGATCGTGCTTCTGTACCAGTTGCAACTTACAGAACATTCGGGACGGATAAAGGTGGCTGATACCGCCCTTATCTCGGCAGCACTCCTACCGGAGATTGAAAGCTTCCAATCGCGTCCTGATCTAAAATAAAAGGAACCGCTGGATGCAATATAGGCGCTATATCGAGGGCCTTAGGGCCGTTGCTGTACTTCCGGTCGTACTCTTTCATTTCGGAATTTCGGCGATCCCGGGTGGCTTTAGCGGGGTCGATATCTTCTTCGTCATCTCCGGCTACCTAACCAGCGGAAGCCTCCTGGATGACCTTGAACGCGGCCAATTTTCCATCGTCAACTTCTACTGGCGCCGTGCCCGGCGCATTCTGCCGGCGCTCGTCTTTGTGATGCTTCTCACCTGCATTGCAGCATTGTTCATTCTTCTGCCACCGGATCTGCGCGGATTCAGTCTTAGCATCATAGCTACCTCGACCTTCTGGTCGAACGTTTTCTTCTGGAAAACGTCAAGTTACTTCTCTATCGATGCCGCGCTTCTACCACTGTTGCACACTTGGCCGCTTTCCGTAGCGGAGCAGTACTACATCTTCGCACCAATCCTGATGTTCCTAATCTATCGCTACATCGGGAAGCGCTGGCTGACGACACTTCTTCCGATAATTCTCTGCAGCTTCGTAGTGGCGGTGATGGCGACATCGCTGGCACCCACCGCCGGATTCTATCTGCTGCCGACCCGAATCTGGGAACTCATGTTGGGCGCCCTGCTCATGCTCAAATGCCCCTCGCCGCTGGGCAACCGATTCCTGATGGAGTCGGTGGGGGTGGCCGGATTTGGCCTTCTCGCCATCGGGTTCTTCGCGATTTCGGCGAGTGATCCGTTCCCAGGCTACAACGCCTTGTATCCATGCATCGGAACGGCCCTTCTGATCTATGTTGGCCAAAATACCCCCTCGACGGTCGCCACCCGCATGCTCGAAGTCCGGCCGCTGGTCTGGATTGGGCTCATCTCGTATTCGTTGTATCTTGTTCACTGGCCTCTCAATGCGTTCGCGCACTATCTTTCGTTCCAAAAACTCGATCCGTTGATGACCGGTGCGATGTTGGTGGCAAGCCTCGCATTGGCTGCATTCTCCTGGAAGTTTGTAGAGCAGCCGTTTCGACAGAAGAGGGCCTTCACCTCCCCGGGGCCTATCTTCGCCTTTTCAGCGCTCGCGATCGTTGTCCTTTGTGCCGGCGGAGCGGCGGGGGGGCTCGGCAATGGCTTTCCGCAACGGTTTCCGGACTATGTCCAGCGGCGCATTTCCGTCGGGGACTGGAGGAATGGCATCTGTTTCAACGAGGGCACCAGCCGGATCGAAAGCTGGAATATGGAGGATTGCACGCGCACCAGCGGTTTTCCAACAACGGTTTTTTTGTGGGGCGACTCCTTCGCCGCGCACTATGTTTCCGGCTTGGGTGCTAACATAAATCGATTGCAGGCGAACATCGTTGAATATACGTACGCCAGCTGCGCGCCGATACTCTATTACTACCCTTACGATCGTCTTGATTGTGTCCGGTTCAATCGCAAGGCCTTGGACGTCATCTTGGAAGCGGACATCAAGACGGTTATCCTCAGCGGTAGATGGAGTGACTATGAGGTCAGAGGTTTCGACGGTCTTCAGCAAACAATCGCTACGCTTCGTGCCCTGGGCGTGCGCGTGTTTGTCATCGGCCAGTCTCCGCAGTTCCCAACTGACGTCCGGAAAATTGCGTTCTTCGCCAAGCGCCAAAATCTGGACGATACGTCCTGGCCGATCGCGATGGACCCCGACATCAACGAACGTGTGCGCTCATTTACCAAAGGCGCCACATTCATCGATCCGCTGAAATTCCTGTGCAGCGCAGGACGCTGCGCCTATTCCGATAGAGGAGAGTTTTTATATTTCGACTATGGTCATTTCTCTTCAGCCGGCGCCACACTGGCAATCTCGAAATACTGGCCGGCTTTTGGCAAGGACAATGCTCTTCCTAAGACGAAGTAGCGGCTCAGCGGCTGACAAGCACCAGTACGGGTCCCAGTGATAGCTCCTGCTTCCGCAGCAGCCGCGACGATGGAGCTGTTCAGGTTTAAGGCCCCCCGATAGTGACCTAGGATGGGTGCTGCCACGCGGCTCGGACTCAGCGTGCATTATCACGTAAATGTTGAGAGAATGAATGGCGCCGCGAAGGGCAATTCCAGCCGTCCAAAGCGACAGGCGTGTCGCGGCCTCGACATTGCAGTGGCGCTTACCTAACACGGCCTCACACTGCCCTCTAAGCGGCCCCGAATTTGAACTGACGGCCCCTGGCCGGTTCATCGGGCAGGTCAAGGGCTAGGTGTAGTACACAGGGCTCATAACTTTCAGTTTCTAGTTGGTACGATGGGCCGTGGACGGTCGATGCAGACTTCAAGATGGCGAACGAAGCTCTCCATGCGTGCGTTGTCGAGGCAAGTGCCTTTGCCATGCTCGCGACTGGAGAGATTTCAAAATGAGCCTTGTAAGCGGAGAATGCCGCCGACGCTGTTCGGCTTGCTCGTGCCCTTGACGGCGGTAGGCTCGGCAGGGCCGAGGCCAGAGTTGCCGTAGTGGTCGTAATCGACCTCGGCTGTGACCGTGAAGCCGGGAACGACCATGTAGGCGACGTTTGCAGCCACACCAGCATCCTTGAGCTGATCACCCGAGACCTGAAGGTTGAACGAAGTTTTCTCGTCAAACTCGTAGGTGGCGCCCGCCCAGAAAGCCCACTGGCCGTTCCAGATTTTGTACGAGCCGCGCCCATGATTGGCAATTGCGCCGTTTGAGTCCTCGTTGAGACTGGCATTGGAACCGTAGCCGAAGAGTCCAAACAGCGACAGCTGGTTTGTGACAGCGACGTCGACGCGGATCTTGCCGGCAAAAGCTTCGTAATTGCTGTCATAAGCCGCGACGCCGGTGATCGAGCCCCAGCCTTGCGTGTATTTCAAGCCGGCGACAACGTGCGGAATATAGCTGTCGATAGTACCGGCTGAGCCCGATCCTTGTTCGAGCGAAATCACAGTCGAAATGCCGTTGCCGGCGTCGAAGTGGTACTGAGCCACGTTGGTGTCGAAGCCGGCCGACGGAACGAGCATACTATCGAGAACGTCGCCAGCGTAGCTTACAAACGTATCGAAGGCCGACCCCTCCTTGCCAACTCGCAGGCCTCCCAGCTCGACCCAGGCAGAAGCCAGTGCGAGGCCGCTGTTGAAATCATAGTTCTGAGGACTGTCATGCGAGTTAGCGCTGTTGCCAAAATTCACGTGGGTTTCGGTATAGGTCGTCAACGCGCCGAGCTCGGTCTGCTGGCCGGTCCAAGTTTTGAACGTGAAGCGTGTGCTGTTTCGCCAAGTGCCTTGGTCCTCGCCAGTTCTCACGTCCGAGGTTCTTGCGCTGTCATACGATCGGACGTCACCCAGGCCGATATCGTAACGGACATAGCCGCCGATGCGCAGGCAGGTCTCGGTGTTGGGAATATAGGAATATCCCGAGCCGAGGACGTCGCAGATCTTGATGTACTCGGCCGGTTCCCGCTCGGCGCCAGCTGCTCGACCGACGGAAACGGTCATCAGAGCAGTTAAGCCGAGAAGAGGACTCTTGATGTACATGTCTAGATCTCCATGAAGGAATAAAAAGGATAGAGGCGAAAGAGCAAGCTTTTCCTCTAAATTTTGTGCGTGTTGTCTCCAATATGTGGACGCCAAAGCGCTTGACACGAGAGGTGAGCCAGCGTAAAAGCCACATGTACTTATAATAGTGTTTTCTGTTAGGAGATTCATTATCGTTTACATGTGAAACACTCCGGTCGGACCGCTGCAGCTCTCCGAAATAGAGCAGCAAGCGACATGCCAACCTGAAGCGTAAATGCGGCCGACACCAAAATCGGGCCGACGCGCCTTCGTCTCGCTGGAATCACTTTTTTTGAGGGTCACTGCGAAAAGCAATGTGCGACACGGTTCGCCATGTTCGATATGTGACAGTCTCGTTTAACAGCGACGGCTTCCCGTCTGACCGCAACGGAGGCCGCGCCATGCGCTACCGAGAAGGATCACTGCGCGTACGCTCCGCAAGGGCTGCGCCAGGAACAGAGGGCGTGCGCGTCCGAGGCGTCGCATGGTGGCCGCAGCACCTTTTCGCCGCTGTAAGTTCGCCGTGCAGGTACATTGCGCGGCCGGAAGCGAGAGGGAGCGCACCCTGAAACGGCTGCCTACGGCTCGCCTCGAGTAATTGGCGATGAACAGCATTCTCGAGAACTTAGTCTCGACGGAAAGAGCAACGAAAGGAAGCCGCTTGGACGAGCACGATCCGAAGGAAGAACCGATCGAGACCATTTTCCGCAACGGCACAATCACTGCCGTGGGTATCCTGCTTGCCTTTTCGCTCGGCTTCCTCACTCATTGGGCCGCGAACCCCTTGCCATGGCAACTCTACGATCTGTTCGCCGTAGTGCCGATCCTGCTCGGCATCGCACTGCAGATGAGAGCGCTGTCCATGCTGCTCGACATGAGTTCCTTGCGGCGCCCCATCTACGAACGCGCCAATCGCATTTTCATGGTCGGCCTCATCCAGACCGCGTGTGGCGTCGGCATGGCCATCTTGGTCGATCTTTTCGGGATATCGGTAGGGGGCACGCTGCCCGGCGCTTGACGACAAGCCACACCGCCGCTCTTCGCTCGAAGCGACGTCAAGCCGGGGAACCTTGTGCACCCCCTAGCGGCGTCCTCCTTTCATCAAATGAGCCGACGTCAGCTTTAGAGCGTCTCGGTGGCTAAAGCCGGTATGGTTTTTCGGCCGGCAGGGAAGGCCGCTGGCTGGACCTGGATGGCGTCTGAACGAGGCTTGACAGGTCCGTTGCGTCGGACATGAATTTCGCATTGCAAAGTTCTTCCGCAGACGCCTCAAGCACACTGCACTGGCGTCACGTACTACTCAGACGTTGAATGCGGCACCGCACCATCACCTCAGGCGCAACCATGGCACGCGCGCTCCCCGGCGTGGTTGACCCCATCCTGTCCAAACGAGACTGCGACATAAGCGGGACGCACTGACTTAGGTCAGAGACCAGGACGAGCGCGCAACGAAAGAATGATGGATCAGCGACGTGGGATGACAGCTCCTTGCACACCTCAATCCTGACAAAGTACCGGGACCCCCGGCCGCCTTGGTATACCATCTATCCGACTGTGCCAGACTTCTCTGCGGCAGTTGGTGCTGACGATTATGAGGAATGGCTGGGGGGCCTCCCGGCCGACGAATCGGTGTCGCTCTATTTCCACATTCCGTTTTGCCGATCCATGTGCTGGTATTGCGGCTTCCCTACCGCGGTCATCCGTCGCAACGGCCCGATCCTTAATTATTTAGCGGTGCTGCGTCAGGAGATCAGTTTGGTGTCGGAGCAAGTGCGGCAAGGGCTGCCGGTGAGCGATGTGCATTTCGGCGCGGAACGCCTCACCTTATCGGGCCAGCCGAGCACTTGGCGCTGATGGAATTTCTACGCCGCCACTTCGCTTTCAGCAAAACTGCTGCGATCACCGTGGAGATCGATCCCCGAACGTTCACACCGGAAATGGCCGAAGCCTTGGCAGCTAACGGTGTCAACCGCGCGAGCATCGGCGTGCAGAGCTTTGATCCCGATGTGCAAAGGCGATCAATCGGATCCAGAGTAAGGTGCAGACGGCCGCTGCAGTCCAAAATCTCCGCCGGCATGGCGTTGGCCATATCAACTTCGACCTCATCTTCGGTCTACCGAAACAGACTGTGCAGTCCTGCATCCAGACCGCGATGGCTGCGGTCGCCATGCGCCCCAACCGGCTTGCGGTGTTCGGATACGCGCATATTCCTTCCGTGATAAAGAACCAGCGCCTATCGAGCAGGCAGGTCTACCGGACGGCGATCTTCGCGCCGAACAGGCTGCAGCTGTCGCCGAGACACTGGTTGGCGCTGGCTACCGGGAGATCGGGCTCGATCATTTCGCTCCGCCGGACGACGAACTCGCGCTAGCGCAGAAGACCGGGCGCGCCTACGGCGTAATTCGCTGGGATACTCGGCCGATACTTGCAAAACGTGATCGGCTTAGGCGCGTCGGCTATTGGCCGAGTCCGCGAGGGGTATGTTCAGAACGAAGTAACACGGGATTCTTACGCCCGGCACATCGCAAGTGGACGTCTGGCGACATCAAAGGGTCACCGTCTGACCGACGATGACCGGGTGCGCGCAGCGATCATCGAGCGACTGATGTGCGATTTGGAGGCCGACGTGCCGACCATCTGTGCCGCCCACGAAATCGAACCAGCTCGTTTTCTCGATTCAGTTGAGAGTTTGGTGACGCTGGCTGAGGAGGGGATCCTGGACGTCGAAAACGGCTTCATCCGCGTGCGGCCGGAGCACCGCTTTGTTGTTCGCGCCGTTGCTGCTGCATTCGATGCTTTTCTCGCGAATCGATGAGTTGAGGCCACGACGCCGAAAGGCATCAAACCTTGTTTGGCGCTCGTCGGCATGGGCTCTCGCAGAAGACTCCGCAAGCGTATGCAGGGGACTTCCACTTGACGCCGCGTTCACCATCATCTCGCCTGGGTGCGCGCGAAAGCGCACAACCCGGAGCACGCTGCTCTCGGTGTGAGGCTGTGCTCTGCAAAGCACCGGTGATCCACCCTGTCCCTGGACAGCAGCTTGATGGCGTCATCTTGGAGGACGAGAAAAGATTGTCGAGGTACGGGTACGAATTGCCTCGGTCGTCCGTTCAATCGAAAGCACTGTCTGCGGAGGCACCTCTCCTTCATGCAGTGACAGGAGATGCTGGGCGACTTCCTTATCTGCTGCGGTGAGTCGATGATTTAGGCGGAGAAAGTCCATCCAGGTGGGGGTGCGGAATGTCTCCGTCCAAAGTGACGGTGTTTGCAGATTTCGCTGGAGCGTCCAGTTTCGTGCACCGGCACGGCTCTGGACGTGTCGCCGCGTGCGCATGGAGCCCAGAAAGGCCTCGATATTTTCCTCCGATATCAAATACTCGACCTTGGCCACGATAGGGCCACTTCTGGGTTTCAGATCGAGAGCCACGTCCGGCGGATGAAAAACTGAACTTTCTTGATCGGTTTCTTCCCAGGGACGGACCGGCAACACGATCCCCGCTGCTGCAACCAGCAACAGAGCGCCTGCGGCGCCCTCCAATGCTAAGGTCAAGGAATAGTTTTGCGCGACAGAACCCCAGATCCAGCTGCCAGCAGCCATACCGCCTGCGCTCAAGGCGTAGTAAATGGAGAGCGTGCGGCCTACAACCCACCTTGGGCTTGCCAACTGCACCGACACGTCAATGCCCGTCCAGGTGATAAGCCAACCCGCTCCGCCGAGCGCCAGCGAAATGGCCGCCACAGGAATCGACGATGTAAGGGCAAGGGAGAGGCAACAGACTGCACAAGCCACAGAGGCGAAGGCCACCAGCCTGTTTTGAGACGTGACCTTCCTCAAGAAGCCGTTGCCCATGCCCGCGATGAAAGCACCCATGCCGAAGCCGGCCAATAAGATACCGTAGACAATTGGCCCACTCTTCAACTGATCCCGGACGACGAGGGGGAGCAACGCCAGAATGGAGATGCTTGCCAATCCGAAAAGAGCGGCTCGGGCGGTCGCTGCCCTGATCTCCAAAGACATCGCAGTAAAGCGCACTCCGTCATGAATTGCCGTCGTCATTCTCTCACGAGG
>NZ_RZSB01000089.1:0-12226 GCF_004023285.1 Mesorhizobium sp. M2A.F.Ca.ET.067.02.1.1 | reverse complement strand
ATATGCCGGGCCTGCCGGTCGGCCAGTTCGCCATCAAGCCCGGTCCGATCATGGCCGCGACGGCCGAGTTCACCATCACCGTCAAGGGCCGCGGCGGCCATGCCGCGATGCCGCACGGCACGATCGATCCCATCGTCATCGCCAGCCAGCTGGTCGGCGCGCTGCAGACCATCGCCTCGCGCAGCACCGATCCGGTCGAGGCCGTGGTGGTGTCGGTCACGAAGTTCCACGCCGGCGACGCCTATAACGTCATCCCCGAAAGCGCCGAGATCGCCGGCACGGTCCGCACGCTGAAGAAGGAAGTGGCCAAGAAATCGGAAGAGCGCATGCGCGCCATCTGCGCCGGCATCGCGACCGCCTTCGGCGCCACCATCGAGGTCGATTACGACGCCAACTACCCCGTCACCTTCAATCATGCGCAAGAGACGGTCTTCGCCAGCGATGTCGCCGCCGACGTCGCCGGCGACGCGCATGTCCATCGCGCCATACAGCCGGTGATGGGCGGCGAGGATTTCTCCTATATGCTGGAAGCCCGCCCCGGCGCCTTCATCTTCATCGGCAACGGCGACTCGGCCGGCCTGCATCACCCGGCCTACGACTTCAACGACGAGGTCATCCCGCACGGCATGAGCTACTGGGTGAAGCTGGCCGAGACGGCCTTGGCCGCTTGACGCGCAGGCTTGGCAAGAGGAGGCGGCCGCCTATCGCAAGACGGCCGCCTGATCGGCTTTCAGACTCCTCTTGGCGAACCGGCCCGAAGCGTTTATGTGTCGGGCCGCGTGGTCCCGTAGCTCAGTAGGATAGAGCGGCAGATTCCTAATCTGTAGGTCACAGGTTCGATTCCTGTCGGGATCACCATGAATTTCAATGGCTTGGCTCTGAAGTCGCCGTACTATTTTTGCTCGAAAAGTACGGCAAATTATGCAGACCTGCAAACTTTAGGCCATGAGCGACCTTACTATCGGTGTCGGTGAACGGCTGAAATGGGCCGAAGCCGGACCGTCAGGTCTCGCCTGTCGTTGCTTCAATAGCGGCCCTTCTGCAGTCGACCCGATTCCGGCAATAGCGATCTGCTTAGTCGAAAGCGGCCTTTGACGCTGTCGCGACGTCTCGGCCGACTTGGGTCATCAGTTCCGGTTCCGGAAGGACATTCTTGCGCCGCCACTTCCAGACATTTCTGGTCCTATTAAGGGGACCTTCAGGCTGAGGCCGAATCGACTCTCTCGGACCCGTTTTCACGCATCCATGAGGGCCTTTTGGTGTATTATTGTACTTTCATACAGGAGGGGGAGGTGAACGTCGCCACCTGGCTTCGCGGTATCGGCCTGGGACAATACGAGAAGGCCTTTCGCGACAACGATGTTAGTGGAGAGGTTCTTGCCCACCTGAGGGCCGAGGATCTGACGAGACTCGGCGTGACCTCCGTCGGACACCGGCGCAAGCTGCTCGATGCGATTGCCTCACTGGCCCCTGTTTCGAGGTCGGCGCCCGTTGGCGCATCCGCATCGCTGACGACGGCGCTGCCTTTATCTGCCCCGCCAGCGGCGGAGCGGCGGCAGCTCACGGTGATGTTCGTCGACCTCGTCGGGTCGACCGAGCTAAGCCGACAGCTCGACCCCGAAGAACTGCGGGCGGTGATGCGGCGTTACCGAAGCGCGGTAACCGAAGAAGTGGAGTGTTTGGGAGGGCACGTCGCCAAGTTCTTGGGCGATGGCATTCTTGCATATTTCGGCTGGCCGAAGGCACAGGAGGACGCGGCTGAACGGGCTGTCAAGGCTGCCCTTCGCATTGTGGCAGCAGCCGGTGGAATCAAGACGCAAGAGGTTCCTCACCTTCGTGCACGCATCGGGATTGCCACAGGGTTGGTGGTCATCGGAAGCCTAGGGGAAGGGGAGGCAGAGCGCCCGGACGAGATCGTCGGGGTGACGCCGAACCTCGCAGCACGGCTGCAGCAGGCGGCAGGACCGGACCAGGTTGTGATTTCCGAAACCACCCGGCACCTCGTCGGAGGGATTTTTGACCTGGAGGACCTGGGAAGGCAGCCGATCAAAGGGATAGGCCCCTCGGTAGCTCTCTGGCGGGTCCACGGCATCGGGCGCAGTGAAAGTCGGTTCGAGGGACTTCACGGCACGATGCTCACGCCGTTCGTCGGCCGAGGCCGCGAGATTGATCTGCTGCTCGAGCGCTGGGGGCGGGTCAGGCGAACGATGGGCCAGGTTGTCCTCGTAACCGGGGAACCCGGGATCGGAAAATCGAGACTGGTGCGCTTTTTCGTGGATCGACTGAGAGGGGACCGGCTCCAGGCAATCCATTTCGACGCCTCGCCGTACTACACGAACTCGGCGCTACGGCCCGTCATCTCGGAAATCCGGCGCTCTGCGGAGTTTGCAAACATTGACCCGGACAAAACACCGTTCAGGAAGCTCGAGCTTCTTCTCGGAAGGGCTTTGCCCGATACCACCGGCGCCATCCCTGTCATCGCCGATCTGCTCGGCGTTCGCACCGGCGAGCAGCATTCGTTACGTGATCTGACCCCTCAGCAGAGGAAGACCATAACTTTTGAAGTGCTGCTGAACTGGGTTGAGGGGCTCGCGACGCGGCATCCGCTGCTCATGGTCGTCGAAGATGCACAATGGCTCGACCCGACGACGCTGGAACTGGTCGATCGGATCAACAATCGGATCGCCCAATTGCCCGTGCTGCTGCTCGTCACTTTTCGGCCGGAGTTCAAGCCGACCTGGAGCGGCGCACACGTTGACTGTATCGTGCTCGAACGGCTCGATCCGATTGAGGCGGCCGCAGTGGCCGAGGCCGTTGCGGGCAAGCGTCTTCCGCAGGAAGTCTTGAACGAGATCGTCGCGCACACCGACGGCGTTCCGCTGTTCATCGAGGAATTGACCAAGGCGATGCGCGATCTCAACGTCCTTGTCGACGCAGGGGATCATTTCGACCTTTTGGGATCTCTGCCTGCAGTCACGGTTCCCGTGACACTTCAGGACGCGCTGATGGCTCGGCTCGACAGCCTGCCACCCTCCGCAAGGCATGCCGCGCAAGTCGGTGCCGTGATTGGGCGGGAGTTCGATCGTGCGCTGCTGGCGAGCGTGAGCGACATGCCTGCCGATGAATTGGAGACGGCGCTCTCGGAACTGATCGGAGCCGAGCTAATCTTGAGCGGCGGCACCACGGCCAGCCCGGCAAATATCTTCAAGCACGCTCTCATTCAGGACGCCGCCTACGAATCGCTCCTCAAAAGGCGCCGCCGGGAACTGCACGGCGCGATTGCCGACGCGCTGGTCAACAGATTCAAGGACACGGCCACAGCCCATCCCGAACTCGTCGCTGGCCACTACGGCAGGGCCGGGCTCGTCGAGCAGGCAGTGCCATATTATCAGGCTGCGGCACGCACGGCGATCATGCGCTCGGCGACAAGAGAAGCGTTGGGCCAGCTCAATAACGGTCTCTCGCTTCTCGAAAAGCTGCCGGAAGGCTTGGAGCGCAACCGACTTGAACTCGGGCTCCGCCTTGCGCTCGGCGATGCGCTCCGGGCGGCTAGAGGCACGGCGGCGGTCGAAACGGGCACCGCTTATGCCCGCGCCAGATTCTTGGCAGGGCAAACGGGAGCGGAGCACGAGAACCTCCGTGCCTGCTATGGCGAGTTTCTCTGTTACTACAATCGCGCGGAGCTCGACCGCGCGCGCGAAGTCGAAAACGAGCTGATGCGCGCGGCGGCGCGCGCATACGGCGAGGGTGGCCCAATCGGAGCGGACGCAGCCGGATTCGTTGCCCTTTGGATGGGCGATTTTGCCACCGCACGCTCTTTCCTGGAACAGCGGGTCTCGACAAGAGCACCTGACCTGGACCCTCTGCTCGGTGCGGACATCGCCGACGCCGGACCGAACCTCTACCTTGCCCGGACGCTGCTCATTCTGGGCTACCCCGAGCAGGGGTACCGGCGGTGTCGGCAGGGTCTGGAAACTGCGGAGAAAACGCGCCAGCCCTTCGCGATCGCGTTGGCTCTCGCCAACGCGTGCGTCTACTACCACTTGTGCAAAGACTGGCTCGCCCTTCGGCGCGACAGCGAGCGCCTGATTGCTCTCGCGTCCGAAAAGGCCATGCCT
Source organism: Mesorhizobium sp. M2A.F.Ca.ET.067.02.1.1 (assembly GCF_004023285.1). Classification (NCBI taxonomy): domain Bacteria; kingdom Pseudomonadati; phylum Pseudomonadota; class Alphaproteobacteria; order Hyphomicrobiales; family Phyllobacteriaceae; genus Mesorhizobium; species Mesorhizobium sp. M2A.F.Ca.ET.067.02.1.1. The sequence goes on along the minus strand of NZ_RZSB01000089.1, from coordinate 8,108 downwards.
GCAATGTTGAACAAGGGACGGGGCTTTCGAGCTGCCGCACTCATCGCTGAAGGAAATGCAACCGAAGGCCTCGAGACCCTCAAATCCTGCTACGAGCACGACGTGAACGCCGATTACCTGGTGATGATGCCGTACTACGGATCTATTCTGGCTGAGGCTTACCTTAGTAGTGGCAACGTTGAAGATGCGCGACGCGTGCTCGACGACGCGTTCGAGCGTGCGACTTCGACCGGCGAGCGTTGGTTTGATGCCGAGCTGTACCGACTGAAAGGGGAGTTTGCTTTGCGCGAGCCTGGTCGCGATGGCGACTTGGCGGCGGAATCTTTCGGCAAATCGGTAGAGACTGCCGGGGCGCAGGCCGCCAAATGGTGGGAGTTGCGAACTGCGACGCAACTCGCACGCCAGTGGGCGGAGCGAGGCGCCGGGGAGAAGGCCCACGATTTTCTGACACACGTTCGCGACTGGTTCACCGAGGGTTTCGAAACTGCCGACGTCAGAGAGGCCGAGGCCCTGCTCAGCGAGTTGGAGCGTGCTACGCTATTTGGCTCGCCTTCGGCTCGGCGTGAATAGCCCTGGCCGTTTGTTGGTGGAAGGGGCAGCGCGTTCAACGGGCGCGGTCGCGCCAATTGCAGTCGTTCCAGTCTTTCACGATCAGAAAAAAGCGAATTGCCCAGATTTGCTTCTGAGTGAGGCGGTCGCTTGGTGCCGACTTTTTTCCGGCGTTCCAAGCTAAGCGCTCGCGTCTAGCATCATCGAATTGAGAATGGCCCATGTGAGTTCTCCGCGGCCGGGATTGGCCGAAGTATTCGACTCACTTTTGCTGCAATGTGGCTCACCAGATGGTCCGCCTCCTCTGCAACGGCCGGAATGGTGCCTGATTTCCGCGTTACCCCAAAGTCGAGGCCGGCGAAATAGAGCCCGGGAATGGTGCCTATACCGTCCTCGTGCTTCGGCTGGCCGGCCTCGTCGAGAGCCCCGGGAACCTTCACCCATGAAAAGTCGCCCGAGAATCCGGTGCACCAGATGATCGAGGAGATGCCGCTTGCGGCCAAGCCGATCGATCGGATCGGCGGGCTCGGCACGCTCGACGCAACCGTTTCGGCAGGATCATCCTCAGCCGGCGGCGCATCGATGCCGGCGCGCTCGATGTACTCGTCGATAACCCGCTTCGCGTAGGCCGAGGTTTCGTCTGCGAAGCGCATGTGGTCGTCGACGTCATCCCCGAAGGCCAGGCTGCCATTCACGATGCCATTGAAACGCCCGAGCAATACGACCCCTTGGGCGCTAAGCGACTGCAAGCTGATTGTGTGGGTCGCGCCGAGCAGCGGGCGCGCCGGAGGCCTGCCGCCGTTTTCCACGATGAGCTGACAGCGCGGCACGTCGGCAAAGCCGGAGATGGTGAGCCAGTTGAACGAGTCGCCACCCCTGTAGCGGCGCACTAGGCGGCCAGTGCGGCTGGTCGCCAGAAATACCCGACGTCCGGCTTGCACCAGATCCTCGGCGATCTGTCCACCCGATTGACCACTCCCGACGACGAGCACGGCGCCCTCAACAAGCTCGGCCGGGTTGCGGTAGGCTGAGGAATCGACCTGGCGAAAAATGGTCGGCAGGTCTGACCACCAGGGTGGCCGGACCTGGCGGCACTGGTTGCCCGTTGCAATCACGATCGAATGGGCCACAAGCGTCTCGCAATCAGTCGTGACCCGGTAGGTGCCGCTCTCGGAATCCAGCCGCTCGACCGCCACCCTGGTGCGCACCGGCAAGTGGTACCGGTCAACATAGCCTTCCAGATAGGCGACGAATTCGTGGTGCGTTATCGCGCCCCAGGGGTCCGGCCCGTCGTAGGAGTCGCCGGGCAGCATGGTGCGTAAATTCGTCGAGTTCAGACGGAAAGAGTCCCAGCGCTGAGTTCGCCACGTCTCGCCTATGCAGCCTCGCTCGAGAACCTGGTGCGTGCAGCCACGTTGTTGCAGGAAATAGCTGACGCCAAGCCCGGCCGAGCCAGCGCCTATGACGATCGCATCAAGAATCCCCCTCATGGTCCCCGCCAAAATCGTGCCGCCGACAACGACTGCATGTGAGGGCGAACGACACCAGGCTCACCCTGGAAATGCGGCAGCATACTGCAAACAGCTGTTTCCGGGAATTGCAAAGGACGAAAGCATCCCCGCCCCGAACCTCTGTCGACTATCGACTGCCATCTCTTCTAATCACGATATCGTCTTCCGCTGACAGTCACTCACGGGTGCGGTGCCAAGGGCTGATCCGAAGCGCAAGGCCGACGTTCGGCAGACCGGAGCGCTTCTGATCCTGTCGTGGCGGGAAAGCATCGGTTGGTCCAGGCTCACCGACGGAACAGTGACACTTATGGACTTGTCTGCACGCCGTGACTATCCTGATGCAGCAGTCACGATCGTTCTGGTGCCGGATGGCCAAGCAAAGCGCGCCGCGACGTCTCGCCGCGATAATGAGCGCGGACGTCGTGGGGTATTCGCGCCTGATGGGGCTCGACGAAGTGGGAACTCTCAAAGCGCTCAAGCAGCGGCGCAGCGAAGTCCTGGCACCTCTCATCGCCAAATACCATGGGCGTCTCGTAAAGGTAATGGGCGATGGGGTTCTGGTGGAGTTCGCAAGCGCGGTGAACGCCGCCCAATGCGCGCTTGATCTGCAGCACGAAACAGCAAAGGCGAATGGGTCACTGCCTGAGCCCAAGCGCATAACTTTGCGCATTGGGGTCAACCTCGGTGACGTCATCGTCGAGGGGAGTGATATCTATGGCGATGGTGTCAATGTTGCGGTGCGGCTCGAAACCGTCGCGGAGCCTGGCGAAGTGTGCATTTCCGCGAGCGTGTTCGACCAGGTAAAGCGCAAGCTCGACGCCACCTTTGACGATTTGGGAGAGCAAGCACTAAAGAATATTGCTGAACCCGTGCGCGTGTATCGTCTGCGGCCGCCGCCGGGCGGTCATATCGAAAGTGTCATCGAACCGACCCCGCCGAGGCTTCCCGCCAAGCCTTCCTTGGCGGTTCTTCCGTTCACCAACATGAGCGGCGATCGCGAGCAGGACGTCTTCGCGGATGGGCTGACTGAAGACCTAATCACCGACCTGTCTAGAAATGAGGGGTTGTTCGTCATCGCGCGACACTCCACGTTTGCTTACAAAGCCAAGGCGATAGACGTCCGCCAGATCGCCCGCGAGCTTGGCGTCCGTTATGTGTTGGAAGGCAGTGCGCGCCGCCTCGACGGACGCGTTCGGATTAACGTCCAGCTTATCGACGCGACCGGCGGCGATCACCTCTGGGCTGAGCGGTTCGACCGCAGCGTCGAAGACATATTCTCGGTGCAGGACGAGGTAACGGGCAAGATTGTCGAGGCCCTTGTCGGCCGACTTACCACTTTGCCTGCGCGCAGCCGCCCGAAAAATCTCGAGGCCTATGAACTCTGCTTGCGAGCGCGTCCACTCATCGCCCACCTTGCCGGATCCGCCGAAGCAATCCGCGAGTGCGAGATCCTGCTGAGAGAAGCGGTTACGATCGAGCCGGATTATGCTGAAGCCATGCGCTGGCTGGCCTTCACGCTTTGGTCGTATTGGGCTCACAGCATAGGCTCGCCGGAAACCAAGAGGCCGGAGTCGATCGAGTTTGCGCTTCGTTCCGTAGAACTCGACCCGAACGACGCTGGCAATCACTGGGTGGTTGGCTACCTGCAGGCCTATGAGCGTCGTTGGGCAGAGTCGGAAGCCGCTTTCGCCGCCGCTCTGGCGCTCGATCCCAACCACGCGGATACCCTTGTTATGAGTGCCGAAATGCTGATGTGGGACGGCCGTATCGTTGAGGCCAGGGACATGATCCTCAGAGCTTTTCGGCTTAATCCGCACCCAGCCGGCTGGTATTTCTGGATCTTGGGAATGGTCCATTACGCTGCCGGCCGATATGATGCGGCAATCGACGCCCTGCGCAATGAGGCGACCTATCGCTCGGGATCAAGGAAGGTGCTTGCAGCCGCGCTTGCAATGGTGGACCGCGACCGCGAAACTCGTCGAGAAGCGAACATCTTTATAGCCAATAACCCCCAGTTTTCCCTGGGACGGTGGGCTGCCTCCCAGCCGGCGCGCCATTTGGTCGTGGTCCAATACTTCGTCGAGGGGATGCGCAAGGCCGGGCTGACTGACAAGTGTGCCGTTGGTAGCGCTGTAGCGAGTGAGCGGCCTGCCGGTGGTCATCGGCGCTTTCCGGCAGGGTCTGGATTATTGACGCGCGACAGGGCGGAGATCGTGTTCCACTAACGCAGACCGCCGTCTCAAGAATTGCGCCGTTTGCGGCATTGCTCCAGCTGTGGCCTACGGACGCTATTTGGTTGAACCTGCAAGCAGGCCGGAAATGAGGTATCGATTGAGGAAGATCACCAGCAGGCAGGGCACCGCAATGGCGATAGAACCGCCGGCCATGATAAGCCCGTAGTCGACGAAGTTCTTCCCTGCGAATTCCGGGATCAGAACCGTCAGCGGCTTTGTGTCCTTGGGTGAGAAGACGAGCGGCACAACATATTGCCCCCAGGCACCGAGAAAGGTGAGAATGGCAGCCGCCGTAAGTCCTGGTGCCGCGATCGGCGCGATGATGGAAAAAAGAATGCGCATATGGCTTGCCCCATCGATGCGCGCCGCCTCTTCCAACGATCGCGGCAGCGTGTCCATGACGCCTTTCAGGAGCCAAAGGCAAAGCGGTAGGAACGCCGAGACGTAGATGAGCGTCACGCCGAGATAGGCGTCGATCTGCCGGATCGACACCATCAGCCGGAAGAGCGGGATGAGAACCGCATATCCCGGCACCGCCATGGTCCCTACCACAGCATAGAAGAGCACCTCACGTCCGGGAAAGTTCAGGCGCGCGAAGGCATAGGCCGCAAGCAGCGACATCAGCACGCAAAGCACGGTGGCGGCACCCGAAGTGAGTATGCTGTTGAAAAGCGCAAGCCGAAACTCGCCAGCCACGTCGACGCCGCCCATATGCCCGTCAAGCACGCCAAGAAGCCTCAGATAGTGCTCGCCGGTGGGATGCTCGGGAAAAAGATGAAGCGGCCGCGCATTGAACTCGACCGTCGGCGTCAGGCTGGAGGCGAGTGTCCAGTAGATCGGAAGAAGCGACCAGGCGAGCAGCAGCGCAACGCCGGCCCAGATTCCAAGACGGATGTGCCAAGGTTCCTTCATCAGTCAAGCCTCGTGCTGCGGTGGATGCGCAGCACATAGCCAAGCGATATGGCGAGCGAAATGAAGGTGACCATCAGCGACAATGCCATGCCGTACGAGAAATTGAGTTTCTTGAAGGCCTCAAGATAGATCTGCAGCAGGATCGGCCTCGTCTCCAGACTGTTGCGGGCAAGCACGATCGCTTCGTCGAACAGGTTGAAGGCCGACACTGTGGCATTGGTCATCGCCACCGCGATCGCGCCGCGCGTCAGCGGCAAGGTAATATTGCGGAACATCACCAGGCGACTGGCACCGTCCATGCGCGCGGCCTCATAGAGGTCGCCCGGAATACTTTGCATCGCCGCCAGCACGATAACGATGGTCAGCGGCAACATGCGCCAGATATGCACCACCGAGACTGCAAGCATCGCGCTGGTGCTGTTGTTGAACCAGAGATGACCCTCGTAGTCCAAACCGATCATCACCAGCAGCCCGTTAAGGAGGCCGGGGCCGGGCGAATAGATCCATTGCCATATGACCCCGCTGACCACGCCGGGCAGCGCCCACGGCAGGACCACCGCTGCCAACACCCACTGACGCCCGCTCTTCAACTGATTGATGAGTGAAGCCGCAAGGACCCCCAGCACCGTCTCGGCGAAAACGGCGATTACGACATATTTGAAGGTGTTCAGCCAAGCCTGCCCCACCTCTACGTCGCTGAAGACGCGCGTATAATTGGAGATGCCGACGAACGGGGTCCCTGCTTGCATCGGGTTGACGCGGTGCAAGCTGTCCCATGCGGTGCTCAGCAGTGGGTAGAAAACGAGCCCGCCCATGGTGAGCAGGATCGGCAGCACCATCAAAAAGGCGGTCGTGGCGTCCCCAACTTTGCGGGCGCCACGACCTTGTCGCGGGAGGACGGTTACCGTTTGCGACGTCACTGCTTGACGGCTTCAGCCGCGGCCTCGGCGATACGCTGAACGGCCTGCTCCACACTGATCTCACCTTTTGCGGCGCTGTTGATCGAGGTGTTTACGGCCAGCGAGAATTGCGGATACCAGGCGGGCGCGCCAGATGGGAACAACGCCTCCACGGTTGGCGCCTGTTCGACAATCGCCTCGCCGCTGACCAGTTTGCCCTGTTGCTGCAGCTCTGCGAGCGCGGACGTGCGCGTCGGCAATACCCCGTTTCCGTAGTTGTGGATCTGATAGTCCTTGGATGTCATCCATTTGATGAATTCCTTGGCCGCTTCCGGGTTCTGGGCATTCCTTGGGATGCCGAGGCCCTCCAGCAACCCGAATGAGCGCGTCTTGCCGCTTTCGGTGGCCACCGGAATTGCCTGAACCTGCCCGGCAACGACAGACTGTGCGGGATCATTGTAAGCGCCAAGACGGCCCGGTTCGCCGCTGATCATGATGCTGGTCAGGCCCTTGGCGAAAAGTGTCTCATTGATCTCACTGTCTTTAAGACCGGTGGAGGCGGGGTCAACCAAGCCCTCCTTCAAGAGCATCATCTCGAAGGCCATCGCTTTGTAGCCGGCCGAGTCCGGCGCCGTGAACAGAGGTTTCATATCCTTGTCGAAAAGATCTCCGCCGAACGCCTTGGTCAGAAGGTACCAGCTTGTCGATGCGCCTTCGGTCGCGGAAAGCGGCAGGCCGATCGGATACTTTACGATTCCCTTGGCCTTGACGGCCTTCGCCGCCGCTACAAGCTCGTCGAGCGTCTTTGGCATGACGGTCACGCCGGCGTCGGCGAACTGCTTCTTGTTCACCAGCATGACGCGAAAGTCGTTCGTGTAAGGAATGGCCAGAACCTTGCCGTTCACGTTGAAGATCGTCGACCCCTTGATGTCATCCAGGGTCGCGGCGTCAACGGTGTCGTTGAGCGGCGTATACCAGTCTGCCGCAGCGAACTGGCCGGTCCAGGACCAGTCAAACTCGGTCACATCGGCCGGCGCCGTGCCAGCCAGCAACGCCGTCGAAATCTTCACCGACACGTCGTCCCATGACGCTGTCTGCATATCGAGCTTGATGCCGGTGGCTTTCTCGAAATCGGCCGCCATGTTTGCATCCTGAGGCGAGGGTAGGAGCACCGAAACTGTTTGTCCCGCAAAGGGCTTGGCATCATCGGCCAGCGCAATTCCGCTGGTAGTGGCCATCAAAACGACGCTGAAGGCGAAGACCAGATCAGACTTCGGCAAACGCATGATTATCTCCCGTGACGTCGCGAGCGGGCAGCATTGTTCCCACTATGCTTTTTGGCCGCTGCCCGCACCAATAGACGGTAAAGCTATCGCTGGAAATTCTGATATTCTTGCCGGTTTCGACCCAAATTTTCAGGTTTTTCAGCCCTTCGGTCTGTCGCAGGAGCAAAAAACGGGCGCTGGTAGTGAAGCGTCGACATCCGGGTTACGTTCAGGGGCGGAAGCGGCGGCGGTAGTCCTTCGGCGTACAGCCAACCTGCCGCTGGAAGGCATCGTAAAAGCGGCTGAGAGAGCCGTGGCCGCTTTCGAAAGCCACTTCGATAATTGCCATATCGCTGTCGGCCAAAAGCTTCAGTGCATGGTTGAGCCGCCGGCGGCGCAGATATTGCGCGATGGATTGTCCCAGGACCTTCTGAAAGGTCGCGGTTGCGTTCGTCGGATGGAGTCCGCCGACAAGCGCTACGTCCGCAACGTTGATCGGCCTGGCGAATTCGTTGTTGATGAAGGTCGTCATCTGCTGCCCCCGCGCAACCACCCGCCGGTCGGCGACATGCATCGCCTGGCGCCGATGTTCAGCTTCGAGGGCGCCCAAGCCTATCTCGGCGATGCGCGGGTCGGCCGCCAGCCGGCGAAGGCGAAGGCGAACCTCGTCGCGTAATATGTCGGCGGCCAGTTCGCTGTTGGTGTCCCACTCTCGCGCCCAGCGCGTCACCAATAATG
>NZ_RZSB01000899.1:0-2184 GCF_004023285.1 Mesorhizobium sp. M2A.F.Ca.ET.067.02.1.1 | reverse complement strand
GAAGAGCTTCACCTTCGAGACCCGCGCCGGCATCCTGAATGCTCAGGAGCACGCGAACGGTCTGATCTCGGTCGACATGGGCAAGCCGCGCTTTGGCTGGCAGGAGATCCCCCTGGCGGAAGAGTTCCGCGACACCCGCATGATCGAATTGCAGATCGGGCCGATCGACGCGCCGGTGCTGCATTCGCCCTCGGCGGTGTCTATGGGCAATCCGCATGCGATCTTCTGGGTCGACAACGACGTCTGGTCCTACGAGCTCGACCGCTTCGGCCCGCTGCTCGAGAACCATCCGATCTTCCCCGAGCGCGCCAACATCACCATTGCCCAGGTGACGTCGCCTCAAACCATGATCATCCGCACCTGGGAGCGCGGCGCCGGCCTCACCAAGGCCTGCGGCTCCGCGGCCTGCGCCGCCGTGGTGGCGGCAGCGCGCACCAAGCGCACCGGCCGCAGCGTCTCGATGCTGACGCCGGGCGGCGGCGAATTGCATGTCGAATGGCGCGACGACGACCACGTCATCCTGACCGGCGCCGCCGAATGGGAATTTTCCGGGAGCTTCGATCCCTCGACCGGGGCCTGGGCCCGCGACACAGAAAGCGCCGCCTGATGTCCGCCCTTGAAAAAGGCGCGATATCCAGCGGTATCGACGTCGTCACCTTCGGCTGCCGCCTCAACACCTATGAATCGGAAGTGATGCGCCGCGAGGCCGAAAGCGCCGGTCTCGGCGCGCTCCAGGGCGGCGCCGTGATCTTCAACACCTGCGCCGTCACGGCGGAGGCGGTGCGCCAGGCCAAGCAGGCGATCCGCAAGGCGCGCCGCGAGAACCCTTCAGCCCGCATCATCGTCACTGGCTGCGCGGCGCAGACCGAGCCGCAGAACTTCGCCGCCATGGACGAGGTCGACCTCGTGCTTGGCAATGAGGAGAAGCTCAAGGCCAACTCCTACCGCGCGCTGCCCGATTTCGGCGTCAACGACACCGAGAAGGCGCGCGTCAACGACATTTTCTCGGTGCGCGAGACGGCGAGCCACATGGTCGACGCCATCGAAGGCCGCGCGCGCGCCTTCGTGCAGGTGCAGAACGGCTGCGACCATCGCTGCACCTTCTGCATCATCCCCTATGGCCGCGGCAATTCGCGTTCCGTGCCGATGGGCGCCGTGGTTGAGCAGGTGAAGCGCCTTGCCGGCAACGGCTATGCCGAGATCGTGCTTTCCGGCGTCGACATGACCAGCTTCGGCGCCAACCTGCCGGGCAGCCCGAAGCTCGGCAAACTGGTGAAGACCATTCTGCGCCAGGTACCGGATGTTAAGCGGCTCAGGCTGTCCTCGATCGATTCCATCGAGGCCGACGAGGATCTGCTCGAGGCCATCGCCACCGAACCCAGGCTGATGCCGCATCTGCACCTGTCGCTGCAGTCCGGCGACGACATGATCCTGAAGCGGATGAAGCGGCGCCATCTGCGCGACCAGTCGATCCGCTTCTGCGAGGACGTGCGCAAACTGCGTCCCGGCATAGTCTTCGGCGCCGACATCATCGCCGGCTTCCCGACCGAGACCGAGGCGATGTTCGAGAACTCGGAGAAGATCGTCGAGGAGTGCGGGCTGACGCATCTGCACGTCTTTCCGTTCAGCCCGCGCGAAGGCACGCCCGCGGCGCGCATGCCGCAGGTCCGCCGCGAGGTGGTGAAGCAGCGCGCCGCGCGACTGCGCGCCGCCGGCGAGGCCGCTTATCGCCGTCATCTGACCGCGCTCCCCGGCACGCGGCAGTCGATCCTGATCGAACGCGACGGGCTCGGCCGCACCGAAGGTTTCACGCTGGCCGCGATCGACGCCGGCGCGCCCGGCGAGATCGTCGAAGCCATCATCACCGGCCATGACGGCGCCCGACTGATTGCGGCCCCGCTTGCCGCGCAAGCCGCCTGAGACTGCGAGACGCATGGCTGGTTTTTTCAAGAAGATATTTTCGTTCGGCAAGAAAGAGGTCGTCGAGGAGCGCGTCGACGAGGCCGCGCCCCTGCCGCCGATCAAATGGGATCAGCTGGACGCGCTGAAGCCGGAGGCCGATCAGGCCGCCCCGGAGATTCTGGCGCGCGAGCAGGAGCCAGCACCCCACCCTCCCCTCGATGGTGAGGGTCGCCACGAAGTGGCGGGGCGGGGTGACAGCGCCGACGTGGGTCACCCCCGAGC
>NZ_RZSB01000898.1:0-2185 GCF_004023285.1 Mesorhizobium sp. M2A.F.Ca.ET.067.02.1.1 | reverse complement strand
TCAATCGAGCCCGGGAATTCAGTTGACGAAAGGGCCTGATATGAGCCGATGATGCCCATGATGTCGGATTCCTTCATGATCAGAAGGTCTTCGCCATTGAGCTTGACTTCCGTGCCCGACCACTTGCCGAAGAGCACACGATCGCCGGCTTTGACGTCGAGCGGGACGAGCTTGCCGCTTTCGTCGCGAGCGCCGGAGCCGACGGCGATGATCTCCCCTTCCTGCGGCTTCTCCTTCGCCGTATCCGGGATGATGATCCCGCCGGCGGTCTTGGATTCGGATTCAACCCGGCGAACGACCACGCGATCATGCAGCGGCCGGAAATTCGACTTTGCCATTTTGGATATCCCTGGTGCGGAGATTGAACGGTTTTCCGTTGCCGGAGCGTAGTTGGCACTCGCCAGTGGAGAGTGCTAACGTGGCCGGTGAAATAGGCTGTAGGGTCGTCCTGGTCAAGACGGTTGAGCGGACAGCCGAAGAGCAAAAGATTTGGAATCGACACGGAAGCCTAGCCTCCATTACGGGCGCATCCCAATGCCTAAGCGCGTTTCGGCCGTCAGCTCTGGGTCGACATTGGAATGTGAAATTATGTGAAATTAACGGCCGAGCAGTCGGCGGACTCGGCTGCGAGCCAAACAGTCTTGAGCTTTTAGCAGTTCATCCCTAACCTGGAGTTGCACCGCCAAAGGAGCGTTTCTCGCTTCGAGCAGGCACTTGCAGACGATGATCGGAATGTCGCCTTGAGGTCGATATTCCCTCGGGTTCGGGTAGCCTGTCGAAGCGAAGTCTTGGACCAGTTGTTTTCGGAGCCCGATATCGTGATGAAATACACAGACGTTGAACCAGGTCTTGAAGACGAAGTCCCCTGGTCGGACAGCCTGACCGCCTACGACAAGGAGCACTCCAAGACCTATTTGAGGTTCCTGGACGCCTCCGCCGACGATGCCAGTTATGAGGAGATGGCGCAGGTCATCCTCGGCATCGATCCGGCGGAAGAGCCGGTGCGCGCGCGCAAAGCAGCGCGAAGCCATCTCGATCGAGCGAACTGGATGATGACAACCGGTTACAAGGAGTTGTTCGCGTAAATGAGGGTGAACGGGCGGCGACACACGCTGCTTGTTCAGACGTGATCACGGCGTCCGCCACAAGAATGGCATGACATCCGGGCCTGCTGGATTGCAGGCTTCTGCTGACGTCTATTCATTGTCAACCTCCCTCCTCGCTGCAGCGGCGTTAGCCACGGCGTGCGGCCAAGGTCGACCGCATTTTTCACGGTGATGGCCTCAGTGGTCTCTGCCTGTTGTTCGAGAAAGGCGATCAGTTGGGCGACGGCGCGGCGAGCCTTACTGTTAAAGTTTTTAAGTGCCTGGAGGCAACGTCAGGCGAATTTTGAGAGGTCACAAACGGCGCTGCGCCCTTGGCGGGAGGGATACGATTTTTAATGGTAATGGTCAGCATCCGGTGCACCCCCATCGGGCTGGTTTCCGCTCTCAAAACCCCGAGCTCTTCCCTGGTGGGCGGCAGAAAACGACTGGCTTGGCCGCTGAACGAGGTGGTAGGCACGCAACGGAGTGGAGGATGCGAAGCACAAAGCCCGCCCACAGCTGAGCCCATTTCTAGGGGGCGAACCTCGACAAACGCGCGCGGCGCGCCGTTTTGTATTTGTCAGAAAACATCACACCCGCTTCTCTCAGTCTATCTCAGCAAAGGAAAGATGATCGGCTCTTGCTTGCCTAAGAGCCAGACCGACGGCAGCATGTACCGACCGCTGAGGAATTCGCCGGGTTGGCGGCGAAAAGCGGGGTTCTCCCCGCCTTTCAAGTCAGCACGCCGGAACAACGCTTAGCCCGCGCCGTTCTTGCGGCCCCTCTTTGCAGGTGCAGTCTCTTCGGTCTGACCAGGCTTTCTACCCAGACCCATGGTCTTGGCTAAAGCAGAGCGAGCCGCAGCATAATTCGGCGCGACCATCGGATAGTCTGCCGGCAGATTCCATTTGGCTCGGTACTCGTCGGGGGTCAAGCTATAGTGGGTCGCGAGATGGCGCTTCAGCGACTTGAACTTCTTTCCATCCTCCAAGCTGATGATGTAGTCGGGCGTGACCGATTTCTTGACGGGAACGGCAGGCGGGCGGGCTTCGGGCTTCGCGACCGGGCCACCGAACGTGCCTTTCAACGCGGCATGCTCT
>NZ_RZSB01000897.1:0-2185 GCF_004023285.1 Mesorhizobium sp. M2A.F.Ca.ET.067.02.1.1 | reverse complement strand
TGTATAAGAGACAGGCATGAGCGTCGGCGCCGCCCCTCATCCGCCCTTCGGGCACCTTCTCCCCGTGAACGGGGAGAAGGCGATGGGCGCGCTACGCTGGCGATTGGCGAAGCGCTGCGTGACAGCCCTTTCTCCCCGTCACTATACGGGCAGAAATGCCCGGCAGGGCAATGAGGGGCAGCGCGGACGGTGGCTGCTTAATCGATGTTGCTTGTGTTCGAAGAGAAGCGCCTAGGGCTACCCATCAACCAGCCATCAACTTTCTCACCTTCCGCATATCCTGCAAGAACCGCTCCCTCTCGGCCTCCTTGTCCTCCTGCTCCCGGATGCGCAGGATGAAGGAGGGGTGGATCGTCAGGAACACCCGCAAGCCATCCTCGCGCTCGACAACGTCGCCGCGCATCTTGGTGATCGGCACCGCCTTGCCGAGCAGCGATTGCGCCGCCGTCGCGCCGAGCGCCACAACGAGGTTGGGCTTGACCAGGTCAAGCTCCTTGTCCAGCCACCAGCGGCAGGCCTGGATCTCACCGGCATTGGGCTTGGAGTGGATGCGCCTTTTGCCGCGCGGCTCGAATTTGAAGTGTTTCACCGCATTGGTCACATAGACCTTGTGGCGATCGATCGCGGCGTCGTCCAGGATGCTGTCGAACACCTTGCCCGCCGGCCCGACGAACGGCTTGCCGGCCAGATCCTCTTGGTCGCCGGGCTGCTCGCCGACGAAGATCACGTCGGCATTTTCTGGCCCTTCGCCGAAGACGGTCTGCGTCGCATCGCGCCACAACGGGCAGCGGCGGCAGCCTTTCGCCTCCTCGCGCAGCTCCGGAATATCGTCGGCCTCAGGCGCCGCCACATCGGACGGCTCGGGCGTGGGCCAGTGCTTGGCCTTCACCTTGGCATGATGCGGTGCTGGGCTGGTTGGCATCCGGGCGATCATGTCTGACGCGGCTTTGTCCGCTCCTGCTATCAAATCTGGAATGAGCGAGGCCTCGGGAAGGTTCCGCCAATATTTCTTCGGCATCTCCTTCTGCATCGCCTTCACCTTGAGGCGGGCCGGGTTGAAGATGTTTTCGAAATAGGTCCGCCACAACGCCTCGGCATCGTCTTCCGCCGGCGCGTCGCGCTTGGCCGCACCCGGCCCCATCGCCAGCCTCTCGCCGTCCCAGTCGGCCGAGGCATGCGGGGTCAGGATCGTCCAGCGCATGCCAGTGAAACGACGCACGAAGAAATCGGCATTGCGCTCGACGATGTAATGGTCGGGCTCGAACCACGCGACATAGCGCTCGTCGGCGCCTTCGCCGATTTTTCGGAAGCGCACGAAGGCGCGCATCTTGTGGATGTCGCGGTGCACGGCCTTCTCCATCGCCTCCAGCCGCCGGATATCGGGATCGGTGGCGATCGAAAGCAGCTTCGGCTCCGAGCGCAATCGCCAGAGCAGCCGGTAAAGAAAGCCGAAGCGGTCGGGATCGCAATGGCAGATGGCCGTCTCGGCGCGCTCGATGAAGTCGCGCGGCACGACCAGCCGCGCTTCGGCCTGTGCCGCCGGCAGATTGCTGGCGCCATCTTCGCGATCTGGCTCGACCTGCCACGCGACATCTTCCGGCGGAATATCGTTCGTCGCCAGCCGCCGCGCCGCGTCGCGCCAGCCGGCGAAATCGGTCTGGCTTTCGAGCCGGACGACATAAGCAGCGAGGTTGAGCTGGGTTCTTGCCATGCTCAGAACAAGGAAAGCTGCTCGCAGGAGCGGGTGATCACCTGGCGCAAGCCGGCCTTGTCGGTCAGCGCGCCGGGCGACCAGCCTTCCGCGACGATGAAGGGCCGCACCTTGGCGATCGAATGGCAGAGCCGGCCGACATCCTCGAGCCGCAGCCGGCGGTGACGGCGCGTCTCGACGATCCTGTCGATGACCTTGGTGCCGAGCCCGGGAACGCGCAGCAGCGCCTCTCGCTCGGCGCGGTTGACGTCGACCGGGAATCGGCCCCGATTGCGCAGCGCCCAGGCGAGCTTGGGATCGATGGCAAGGTCGAGCATCCCGTCATTGCTGCCGGCCAGGATTTCCGGCTGCGAGAAGCCGTAGAAGCGCATCAGCCAGTCGGCCTGATAGAGCCGGTGCTCGCGCATCAGCGGCGGTTTCTGCAAGGGCAGCGAAGATGTTGAATCGGGTATCGGGCTGAACGCGGAGTAGTAG
>NZ_RZSB01000896.1:0-2187 GCF_004023285.1 Mesorhizobium sp. M2A.F.Ca.ET.067.02.1.1 | reverse complement strand
CCTCAGCGACCGGCAGCGGCTTGCCTGGCTTCGGCTGATCCGCACGCCCAATGTCGGTCCGGCTTCGTTTCGTGAGCTGATCAACCGCTTCGGCTCGGCCGAAGCAGCGCTTGAAATGCTGCCCGAATTGATGATCTCCGGCGGCGCCAGTCGTATCGCCCGCATCCCCTCCGTCGCCGAGGCCGAAGCCGAACTGGGCGCAGCCCGGCGCGCCGGCGCCCGCTTCGTCGGCATTGGCGAGGCCGATTATCCGCCCTTGCTGAAGACCTTGGACAATCCCCCGCCGCTGCTGGCGGTGAAAGGCGAAGGCGCGGTCTTCCGCATGCCGGCAGTGGCGATTGTCGGCGCCCGCAACGCGTCGCTGGCCGGCATCAAGATGGCGCGCATGCTGGCGGCCGACCTCGGGCGCGAAGGCTACGCCATCGTTTCCGGCCTGGCGCGCGGCATCGATACGGCCGCGCACAAAGGCAGCGTTTCGACCGGAACCATCGGCGTGCTGGCCGGCGGGCTCGATGTCCCCTACCCGCCCGAGAATGCCGACCTGTGCGACGAGATCGCGGATCGCGGCGGCGCCATCGTTTCGGAAATGCCCTTCGCCTGGCAGCCGCGGGCCCAGGATTTCCCGCGCCGCAACCGCCTTGTCGCCGGCATGGCGCTCGGCCTGGTGGTGGTCGAGGCCGCGCAACGTTCCGGCTCGCTGATCAGCGCACGCCTCGCCAATGACATGGGCCGGCTGGTCTTTGCCGTGCCGGGCTCGCCGCTCGACCCGCGCGCCGCCGGCTGCAACGCCCTGCTCAAGGACGGCGTCACGCTGGTCACCGAAGCCGCCGACGTGCTCGGCGCGCTGGCGCCGCTCGCCGGCACCCGCCCTCCAAGAACCGCGCCGCTTGCCGAGGCGCCCGACATCTCGGCCCTGCCGCCGCCCGGTGAAAACGACCGCGCCGATGTACTGGAGGCGCTGGGCCCCACGCCGATCGCGGTGGACGACATCATCCGCCACACGGGTATGAGTGCGGCGCAGATATCGATGGTGCTGCTGGAGCTCGACCTTGCCGGACGGCTGGAGCGTCACGCCGGCGGGAATGTGTCGCTCATCGCATGACTTGTCACACGGGGCAGAGCCAACTTCCTTATCGAAACAGATATTTCGACACTTCCGGATTGCCGCGGCGCCACATCACATTGTCGAGGAAATAGTGGTGCACGTTGATGAAGATCAGCACGATGAAGAAGAACAGCGACGAACCGAGCACCTGTTTGTCATAGGGGACCAGGGCGGTCAGCACGAACGGGATCAGCCAGAAGCCGAGATAGCCGAGCGCGCCGCCGCCGATGATGAAACCGAGGACCCGCAACCTGTAGCGAGGCCCGAGCACCGATAGGATTTTCGGCTCCGGGTCGCTCGTGGCATCCGAGACGTCTCTCTCGACATTGGTCTGGTAGCGCCAGACCACGGCCAGATATTGCAGCGAGTGCAGCGCCGGCACCACCAGCAACCAGAGCGGGTTTATCCTCGCAATCAGGATCCAGAGATAGAGCGATGCGACATAGGCAACGATGCCGTTATACGGCAGGCCTCCATTCTTTCGCCAACGTCTGGCCAGCATCAGAAGCGTGGCCGCCGTCGATCCGACGGCCGCCAGCACCGCAATATCGGTAGTCCAGGACGGCGCGGCAAAAGTGTAATACTGGAGTCCGTAATACTGCCCCTGCGTCACAGCCGTATTCGTCTGCAGCCAAGCCAGGATCCACACCGCGTAGCTGTTGACGAGCAGCACCTTCTTGTCCCGGTCATCGAAGAATTTGCGCTTCAAGACGGCGTCGACCATCAGCATGCCGTAGCCTTGCTTGACGTAGTGCCAGCCGACGAAGAAGAACATCGCATTGGCCGCGAAGCCGAGCAGCCGCGTGTTCGACGCCGCCGCGCCATAGGCGAAGAACAGGGCCATGATCCCCGGAACGATGACGCCGGCGAAAATGTAGCGAAGTTGCAGGCTCCTGTCGTATCCCTCGCCCCGCGCCTTGCGGCCGAAATTGCGATAGAAGATCTGGTAGGAATGGGCGAAATGCGGGTAGTTCACCAGATAGGCGACGACGACCATCGTCGCGGCCAGCGGACCTTCATAATCGCGCGGCACGAAGAACAGCATCGGCAGGATCAGAAACGCGCTGCCGCCGAGCATGAGG
>NZ_RZSB01000895.1:0-2194 GCF_004023285.1 Mesorhizobium sp. M2A.F.Ca.ET.067.02.1.1 | reverse complement strand
CTCTATCGTTTCCAACGTCTCATGGCTGATTGAGGGAGAGACCATCATGGCCACCATTCTCAGTTTCGGCTTCATTGCCCAGCTTCGCAGCGAGGCAAGCAGCCACGTCATCCGCTGCCGCAACGGCCGCGAAATGCAGAGCGGCCGCGGCCTGGCCTTCTGGTTCGTGCCCGAGACGGCCAGCATCGCCGAGCTGCCGATGGACGATCGCGAGATGACGCTCTTCGTCAAGGGCCGCAGCCAGGATTTCCAGACCGCTGCCGTGCAGGGCACGATCGGCTGGCATGTCGTCGATCCGGCGCGGCTCGCCGAACGCGTCGATTTCAGCATCGATCTCAGGACCGGCAAGCTGCGCGGCGAGCCGATCGAGAAGATCCAGGCGCGCATTGCCGGCATCGCCAACCAGGCGGTGCAGCAATATCTCGGCCAGGCGCCGGTGCGCGCTTTGCTCGACGCCGGCCCGGCGCCCTTGCGCGAGCGGCTGCAGGCGCTGGTCGCCGCCGATCCCGCGCTGACCGACATCGGTGTCGCCGCCGTCGCGGTCAGGCTCACCAATTTGACGCCGACCAGCGAGCTCGAGCGGGCGCTGCAGACGCCGACCTTCGAGGCGCTGCAGCAGAAGGCCGACGAGGCGACCTTCCAGCGCCGGGCGCTTGCCGTGGAGAAGGAGCGTGCCATCGCCGAGAACGAGCTGGCGAACAAGACCGAGCTGGCGCGGCGCGAGAAGCTGCTCATCGCCGAAGAGGCCGAGAACGCCCGCAATCGCGCCACCGGCGCGGCCGAGGCGCAGCAGATCGAGGCCGGCGCCGAGGCCGAGCGGATCCGCGCCATCGAGGGCGCCAAGGCGGAAGCCGAACGGCAGCATATCGCCATCTACCGTGACCTGCCGCCCGCGATCCTGCTCGGCCTTGCCGCCCAGCAGCTCGCCGGCAAGCTGGACAAGATCGAGCATGTCAACGTCACGCCCGACCTGCTCGCCACCGTGCTCGGCGAGTTTCGCAAGGCCCCGGCGGTGATCGAAGGCCGGTGAGGAGCGAGCCATGGCCGCGAACCGTCCCCGCGCGGTCTTCGTGACGCGCGAGACCGACTACGAGCTGCTGATCGCGCATCACGCGACGCGTGGCCAGGCTCGCTTCTTTCTCGAGACGCGCGGCCAGCGCCTGGAAGACGTCGAGGCCCGGCACGATCGCTTCCACGCGGTGCTCGGCACGGCGCGCGCCTCGGTGCCGGCCGACTGGCGCCAGACCCTGGTGAGCCGCGCCGACCTCAACCGCTTCCTGTTCGCGCCCGACGACGTCATCGTCGCCGTCGGGCAGGACGGGCTGGTCGCCAATGTCGCCAAATATCTCAACGGTCAGCCGGTGCTCGGCGTCAATCCGGCGCCTGATCTCTATGACGGCGTGCTGGTGCGCATCGGCACCGGCAGGCTGGCCAGGCTGCTTGTCGCCAGCGCCGCCGGCGATGTCGACATGGAGTCGCGCACCATGGTCCAGGCCGAGCTCGGCGAAGGCGAGACGCTGCTTGCGCTCAACGAGATTTCGTCGGCCATCGCAGCCACCAGTCGGCCCGCTACCGGATCGAGGCGGAAGGCGAGGCGGAGGACCATTCCTCCAGCGGTCTCATCGTCGCCTCCGGCACCGGCGCGACCGGCTGGGCGCGCTACGATCATGGAAGCGACGCATCTGGAGCTGTCGCTCGGCCGCGAGGAACATGCGGTCGGCTTCTGGGTGCGCGAGCCCTTCCCAAGCATCGCCACCGCCACGAAATTGCGGGCGGGAAAGATCACCGAGAAACCGCTCTTCATCACCTCGCGCATGAACGAGGGCGGCGTGATCTTCGCCGACGGCATCGAGCAGGATTTCATCGCCTTCGACTGGGGCCGGCAGGTGCGGCTGTCGCCAGCGTCAAGGGTGTTGCGGCTGGTCGTTGATCGGTAGGACCGAGTTGGCCGCAAACCTGCAACAGTCAGCCCTGGACGGCGCCGGTCTTTCCAGCCTTCCCGTTCGCGCCGTCGAGCAGGGCGATCAATCCCTTCAGGATCTCGATCGGCGGCGGCGGGCATCCTGGAATGTGCAGGTCGACCGGCACCACGTCCGAGACGCCGCCGACGACGGCGTAGCTGCCGGCGAAGCAGCCGCCGTCCTTCGCGCAGTCGCCCAATGCAACCACCCATTTCGGGTTGGGCGTCGCCTCA
>NZ_RZSB01000894.1:0-2199 GCF_004023285.1 Mesorhizobium sp. M2A.F.Ca.ET.067.02.1.1 | reverse complement strand
GCTGAATGGCGAGCCCGTCGAGGGCGGCCTTGCCAATCCGTCACTTGGCGCTCAGCCGGCGCGCAGCAGCCGTACCGCCTCGTCGCGGCCGAACAGGTAAAGCAACAGGCGCAGCGCTTCGCCGCGTTCGGACTGCAGTTCCGGGTCGCGCGACAGGATCAGCCGCGCGTCATCGCGTGCCGCTTCCAGTAGGTCGGCGTGGAATTCGATCCGCGCGACCTGGAAGCCGGGCGTGCCGGACTGGCGGGTGCCGAGCAATTCGCCTTCACCGCGCAATTTCAGATCCTCTTCGGCGATCTTGAAGCCGTCCTGGGTCTCGCGCATCACCGAAAGCCGGCGCTTCGCGGTCTCTCCGAGCGGGTCCTTGTAGAGCAGCACGCAGGAGGACGGCTTGTCGCCGCGCCCGACGCGGCCGCGCAACTGGTGCAACTGGGCAAGGCCGAAGCGCTCGGCATGTTCGATGACCATGATGGTGGCGTCAGGCACGTCGACGCCGACTTCGATGACGGTGGTGGCGATCAGGATGCGTGTCTCACCGTCCTTGAAGGCGCGCATCGCTTCGTCTTTCTCCGCGCCCTTCATGCGGCCGTGCACGAGGCCGATCCGGTCGCCGAACAGCGGTTTCAGCGAAGCAAAGCGATCCTCCGCCGACATCAGTTTTATTTCCTCGGATTCCTCGACCAGGGGGCAGATCCAGTAGATTTTCTGCCCCTCCGCAACCGCGTCGCGCATGCGACCCACCAATTCGTCCAGCCGTTCCATCGGCAGGGTCACTGTGCGGATCGGTTGGCGCCCGGCGGGTTTCTCGGTGAGCTTCGAGACATCCATGTCGCCGAAGGCGGTCAGCACCAGCGTGCGCGGGATGGGTGTGGCCGTCATCACCAGCATGTCGGGCGCATCGCCCTTGGCAGTGATGGCCAGGCGCTGGTGGACGCCGAACCGATGCTGCTCGTCGATGACAGCGAGCACAAGGTCGTGGAACGTCACGGTCTCCTGGAACAGCGCGTGCGTGCCGACGACGATGTCGATCGCGCCGCTGGCAAGGCCTGCAAGCGTCTCGGTGCGCTCGCGGCCCTTCTCGCGCCCGGTGAGGATGGCGAGGCGCAAGCCGACTTTCTCGGCCAGCGGCGCGATGGTTGCCAGATGCTGGCGCGCCAAGATTTCGGTCGGCGCCATCAGCGCCGCCTGGCCGCCGGCCTCCACCGCGCGCGCCATGGCAAGCAGCGCCACCACCGTCTTGCCGGAGCCGACATCGCCCTGCAGGAGACGCAGCATGCGTTCGGGATCGGCAAGGTCGGCGTTGATCTCGCCGAGCGCGAATTCCTGGCTGGGGGTGAGCCTGTAGAGCAGGGCGGCGCGCAGCTTCTCGACGATGCGGTCATCGCCGATGAGCGGCCGGCCCGAGAGGCGGCGGATTCTGGCCCGCACCAACGCCAGCGACACCTGGCCGGCCAACAGCTCGTCATAGGCAAGGCGGCGCCAGGCGGATCCCTCGACGGCGACATCGATCGGGACGTTCGGGTGATGGATGCGGGAAAGCGCATCGCCGAAGGATGGAAAGGTGTGCCGACGCATGAAGGCGTCGTCCTGCCATTCCGGCAGTTCCGGCAGGCGCCCCAGCGCCTGTCCGATGGCGCGGCGCAGCACCTTGGCCGACAGGCCGGCGGTGAGCGGGTAGACCGGCTCGACCAGCGGCAGGCCCTCGGCCTCGTCGATTGGCGCGATGTGGTCCGGATGGACCATGGTCGGGCGGCCGTTGAACCATTCCATGCGGCCGGAGATCACCACACGCTCGCCTTCGGGAAGCATCTTCTGCAGATAGGCGGCATGGGCATGGAAGAAGGTCAGCGCGACCTCGCCGGTATCGTCATGCGCGTAGACGCGGTACGGCACCGACCTGTTGCCGCGCGGCGGCGGCTGATGGCGATCGACCCGCACTTCCAGCGTGACGATCTGGCCCTCGGCCGACAGCGCGATGCCGGGCCGGTTGCGGCGGTCGATCACGCTGTTGGGCAGCAAGAACAGAAGATCGGCAGCGCGCGCGGCGCGATCGCCGAGGTCGGCCGGCACCACCCTCTCGATCAGCAAGCCAACCTTCGGGCCGACGCCGGCGAGCGAGGTGATCGGGACAAACAACGGATCGAGGATGGTGGGGCGCATCAGCGCTGCGCCGGTTTGGAAGCTGGATAGGCCGAGTTC
>NZ_RZSB01000893.1:0-2204 GCF_004023285.1 Mesorhizobium sp. M2A.F.Ca.ET.067.02.1.1 | reverse complement strand
ATGCCGGCTTCGAGGTGGGTTACGGCAGCGAGAATGCCTTCACTGTCAGGGGGGTAGCTCGTCTCAGCAAGGCTTTTTGAGACAGCTGACCGCCGGCCGGCGCCGCGTTTGAAGGGTGGCATTCCATCGCTATGGGAAGGCCGTCTACCGAATTATATATTTTTCGAAATCCATTCCGATTCCAGAAGCCCATGCAGTAGAATATTGCTACGGTCGGGAGGGCGATGCCCGGCGGTGAAAATGCAGCGGGGTATGCGACGATGATCTTCCGCCAGCTCTTCGATTCCGTCTCGGGCACCTACTCCTATCTGCTGGCCAGCCGGCGCGGCGGCGAGGCGCTAATCATTGATCCGGTGCTGGAGAAGGTCGAGCGTTACCTGCAATTGGTCAACGAACTGGATTTGAGGCTGGTAAAGGCGGTGGATACCCATCTTCACGCCGACCATATCACCGGCCTCGGCGCGTTGCGCGACAGGACGCATTGCGTGACCGTCATGGGCGAGCAGACAAAGGCCGACGTGGTGTCGATGCGGCTTGCCGACGGCGATAAGCTCGGCATCGAGGGGCTGGCGCTCGACGTCATCTATACACCCGGCCACACCGACGATTCCTACAGCTTCGTCCTGCCGGACCGGGTCTTCACCGGCGACACGCTGCTCATCCGCGGCACCGGCCGCACCGACTTCCAGAACGGCGATCCGCGCCAGCAGTATGAATCGATCTTCGGTCGCCTGCTCAAGCTGCCCGACGAAACGCTGATCTTCCCGGCGCATGACTATAAGGGCGAGACCGTCTCGACGATCGGCGAGGAAAAGGCCTTCAATCCGCGCCTGCAGGTGAAGTCGGTCGACGAATATGTGAACATCATGAACAATCTGAACCTGGCCAACCCGAAGATGATGGATGTGGCCGTGCCCGCCAACATGCGGGTCGGGCTGCATCAGGACGACATCGCCGCCCGCGGCTGGGCGGTGAGCGCCGAGCAGGCGTTGGCGCTTGTCGGGCGGCCCGACGTGGCGCTGATCGACCTGCGCGAGCAGTCCGAACGCGAGCGCCACGGCGTCATCCCCGGCGCGATCCATCTGCCCTATGCGCGGCTCCAGGAGAACATCATGGCCGGCGGCATGCTGCATGAGCTGGCCAAATCAACAGCCAAGCAGCTGCTGTTCTACTGCGCGTTCGGTGAGCGTTCGGCGATGGCGGTGCAAGCGGCGCAGGATGTCGGGATTTCCAGCGCTCGCCACATCCAAGGCGGCATCGACGCCTGGCGGAAGGCGAGCGGGCCGCTATCGCACTAGAGCGTTTCACCGTTTCACGGAAACGGCGATCCGCTCTATCCCTTTGTTTTTACGTAATTCCGGACGGAAAACCGCTCACACTTTTCCTGGAATTGCTCTAGCAACCGACTGGATTCAATTCAGTCCGATCAGCTTGGCGCCGTTGCGGAACAGAGTCTCCCCATCCCGGTCGAAGCGGAAGGTGGCGATGAAATCGTCGGCACGATAGTTCGGCAAGGTGCTGCGGATCGTGGCGGCGAAGGTCCGCGCCTCGTCATGCCGGCCGGCCAGCGCCAGGCAATGGGCGGCGATCGCCAGGATGATGACATGGGCGTTTGGCCTCGCGGCCGCCTTCAGCGCCCATTCGGCCGCCGCTTCGAATTCGCCCAGCCTTGCATGCGCCATGGCGCGCGCGCCCATCATGCCGAACAGCAGCGGATCGAAGGGGCTGAGGTGACGCGAATGGTCGGACGAGCCGATCGCCGATTGCGGGTCGCCCGACTGAGAATGGACGAAGGACAGCGCGTAATGGCCGAGCGCGAAGTTCGGGCTGAGGTCGACGGCATTCGCCAGCTCCAGCAGCGCGCCGTCCTGTTCGCCGCGCAGCCATAGCGCGCGGCCCATCGCCCAGTGGGCGGCGGGGTTGCGGTCGTCGACCAGCAGGCTCTGGCCGGCGCTTTCGAAGGCAAGCGCGGTCTCCCGATCGCGGTCGCCCCAGCGCTGGAAAGCGTTCTGCCAATGGGTGAAGGACATGCCGGCATAGGCGCGCGCGAAAGTGGGGTCCAGCTTCAACGCTTCGCCGAAGAAATGCTGCGCCAGCTCGTTTTCCTGGCGGGTGAAGCGATACATGTGCCAGAGGCCGCGATGGTAGGCTTCCCAGGCATTGAGCGAATTGGGCGCCTTCAGCAAGGCGCGGTTGCGCTCCAC
>NZ_RZSB01000892.1:0-2208 GCF_004023285.1 Mesorhizobium sp. M2A.F.Ca.ET.067.02.1.1 | reverse complement strand
GGCTGGCGCCGCGCCGCAACAGCAGCTCCACCGGCCGTAAAGAAAACCGGGCCCGCCTCTCATTTGACCACGATCGGCTTCGATGCCGACGACACGCTGTGGCAGAATGAGCAGTTCTTCCGCATGACCGAGAAGCGCTTTGCCGCAATGCTGGCGGAGCACGGCGACCATGAGCATATCGCGGCAAGGCTGCTCGAGGCGGAAAGGCGCAACCTCGCCCTTTACGGCTTCGGCATCAAGGGTTTTACCCTGTCGATGATCGAGACGGCGGTCGAGATCACCGGTGGTGAGGTGCCTGGTTCGATTATCGGCGAGATCCTGGCTGCCGGCCGCGAGATGCTCAACCACCCGATCGAGCCGCTGCCGCATGCGCGCGAGACCGTCGAGGCGCTGGCGGACTCCTATCATCTGGTGCTGATCACCAAGGGCGACCTCTTCGATCAGGAGCGCAAGCTTGCGCAGTCGGGAATGGGTGACCTCTTCGACGCGGTGGAGATTGTCAGCGACAAGAATGCCGCCACCTATGCCCGCATCTTCAGCCGCCATGGCCGTGGTCCGCAGAGCAGCATGATGGTTGGCAATTCCCTCAAGTCCGACGTGGTTCCCGCCATCGAGGCCGGCGGTTGGGGCATCCATGTGCCGCACGAATTGACCTGGGCGGTCGAACATGCCGAGCCGCCTGTCGAGGCGCCGCGTTTCCGCCAGATTGCCGATCTCGGCGAGTTGCCGAGCCTTGTCGAGGCTATCGCAAAGGTTGGTTGAAGGTCCTGCAGTCTAACCGCGCCCTGTCAGGCGATCGACCACCGGTTGCAGCCTCTCTGGCGTGATCGGCTTGGCAACGACCGCATCGACTATGCTCGACAGGCCAAGGCTCTCCGATGTGCCATTCCTGGTTGAGAGCAGGATAACCGCGGGCAGCGGTTTGCCGGAGACGCGCCGCAGCGCGTCGATGGCCGACATCAGCCGGTCGCAATCCTTGTTGTCGGGGCCACCGTCGAGGATGACCGCGCCGGGCACATATGCTGCCAGCGTCTTCTCGGCGGCCTCGGGCGATTCCGAGATCGGCTTCAGGCCCGATTTCTCGACGATTTTCGACACCACGACCCTGTTGATCGATGATTTTCCGACGACCAGCACCTTCGAAAAGTCCGCCGCCATGGCGCCGGCGCGGGCTGCCGGTCTTGGATGTTTTTCGGACTGGTCGGCACGGTCGGCGGGACACATCGGCGGAGAGGCACTCTGGTTCAATGCAGGGTTGAAACCTGAGGCAGAATTGAGTGAGATCGCGGCCGGTGTCAAGCTGAAACGGCCGAGATCCAAAATATAGCAAGAAAATCGGGAATTCAGCGCAAGTCGTGCCTCCCGTCGACGAAGGCAAATCGAAAAATGCGACAGTCTCCCGAACGTATAACGCGCGGAGACTGTCGCCGAGACTGTTGACGTTACGTCAAGTATGGCTCTGATGGGTGACGATGACGGGGATCAGCAGGTCACCCCAGTTGCCGTCGCCGCCATGGTGCCTGGCCGAGCGCACCAGCTCCACCGAGACGCCGGCCTCGACTGCCTTCATGACCGACTGGTTGAGCCTGTGCAGATCGTTGGCGAGCATGCGGATCGTCGCCTGCTGGTCGACGCTCATCGCGCTCGATTGCTCTTCCGCCCTTTCCTTGACGCGGCTTATCGATGCCATTGGTCTTCTCCTCGATGTAGATGCCCTGCGGGCGTTTCCTCTGGTTGTTATCCGTTACTCGGCCGCCGGCCTGAACTGGGCGTGCTCGGTCGATTCATGCATGGCGGTGGTCGACGACTGGCCGCCGGTGATCGCCATCGACACGGCGTCGAAATAGCCGGTGCCGACCTCGCGCTGGTGCTTGGTCGCGGTGTAGCCGTTGGCTTCCGCCGCGAACTCGGCCTGCTGCAGTTCCGAATAGGCCGCCATCTGGCGGTCCTTGTAGCCGCGCGCCAGCTCGAACATGCCGAAGTTCAGCTGGTGGAAGCCGGCCAGCGTGATGAACTGGAACTTGTAGCCCATCGCGCCAAGCTCCCTCTGGAACTTCGAGATCGTTGCGTCGTCGAGGTTCTTCTTCCAGTTGAACGACGGCGAGCAGTTGTAGGCGAGCAGCTTGCCCGGATGATGCTTGTGCACGCCTTCGGCGAACTTCCTGGCCTGTGCCAGATCCGGCTTCGAGGTCTCGCACCAGATCAGGT
>NZ_RZSB01000891.1:0-2213 GCF_004023285.1 Mesorhizobium sp. M2A.F.Ca.ET.067.02.1.1 | reverse complement strand
GCTCAAAGGCACCCGCGATGTGGCGGCCCTGGAAAACGCCCTGGCGGCGCTGACGCGTGCCGCCGAGAGCGGCGAGAACCTGCTCGAATTCGCGATTCGCGCGGCGCGCGCGAACGCGACCGTCGGCGAGATTTCGCTGGCGCTGGAAAAAGTGTTCGGCAGGCATACGGCTGCGGTCCAGACGATCTCAGGCGTGTATCGCGACGCGCTCGGTGACAACCCGGCGCTCGACCGGTTGCAGGAGAAGATCGAGGCGTTCGAAAAGAAATCCAGCGGCAAGCCGCGCATCCTGGTCGCCAAGATGGGCCAGGACGGCCATGACCGCGGCCAGAAGGTGATCGCCAGCGCCTTTGCCGATCTGGGCTTCGACGTCACCGTCGGGCCGATGTTCCAGACGCCGGACGAGATCGCGAAGCTTGCGGTGCAGCACGACGTCGACATCATCGGCGCCTCTTCCTTAGCCGCCGGGCATCTGACGCTGATCCCCGAGCTCAAGGAAGCGCTGAAGAAGCTCGGCCATGCCGACATGCTGATCGTCGCCGGCGGCGTCATCCCGCCGCAGGACTATGACGCGGTGCTGGCGGCGGGTGCCGCGGAGATCTTCCCGCCGGGAACGGTTATCCCGGAAGCTGCGAACCGGCTGATGGACCGGTTGCTGTCCGATCAATGAGGGCTTGCCGGTTTGGCTGAAAGGTTGTTCTATGGAAATAGACACAACCATGGCGCGATGATGTTCAAGACAACTATCCACGGGCTTGATGACGGATCGGGAGCGTTGCTGCTGCCACGCGAAATGCTTGACAGCCTGGACCTTCAGGTCGGTGACGAGCTCCAGATGATCGAAAGCGACGACGGCCTCATTCTAAAGCCAATCCGCCATGACGACCACAAACGGCAAATGAACGCTGCTCGCGACGTCATGGACAGATACGAGGCTGCACTGCGCAAGCTTTCAACGTTGGCTAACGGCTAGTTCCTCGACACAGTGATTTCGAAAGATTGCAGGCTTTAAGGGCAAGGCTATCAACATCCGCCGGGATAGTCAGCGTAAACGCTGGCGATGAGCTGGAGGCTTCTGAACCTCGTCATTCCAGGGCGGAGCAAGGAGCGAAGCGACGCGCGCAGACCCTGGAATCCATGCCGTTACCTGGACCGAAATGTGCAACGGTGCAGAATTCTGGACCGCCGCGGCGCTTCCAAGTCACGGCAGGGATCCTCGGGTCTGCGCGCGTCGCTTCGCTCCTCGCTCCGCCCGTGGATGACGACCGCGATAAGCGTCTCAGCTAATCGCCGAGGCGTGGGACCTGCCAACGCACACTAACCAGGTCAAAACTTCTGCGTTAAGGAACTAAGCCCAATGACCCAAGACAGCGGCAAGCGAGATGGCCGCCATCGCAAGCAGCGCCAGCTTCCAGAAATCGCCGCGCCGCTTCAGCCCCGGCCAGCCCAGCGGCCTGATGACCTGGATCAGCATGATGCCGCAGATGACTAGGGCGAGCAGTTTCGTCATTCCGCCTTTGACCAGTAACGATGGCGGCTGTCAAAGCTGTTCTTGAGACCCCACCGGGCCGAGCACTCCTGACAGGAATCGGCTTCATCCAGGCCCTGCGGGGGGCACCGTGCCGCCTTCTTCCGCACCCTGCCCACCTCCTGACAGACTGCTGTCAGGAGGGGTGTGAGATACTCCTCTCATCGAAAAGAGAGGAGTGAGGTCATGAACGGTTTTACCATCCTGCGCAGCGTGCAGCACTATGTCGGCCGGATCCGCACCGTGCGCAACGAGATCCGCACCCAGCGTTTCCTGAACACCTTGCCGGCGGACATCCGCAAGGACATTGGCTGGCCGGACCTTTACACGGGCCGCGTGCGGGAAAACTGAAATTTTGCCGCCACGACTTGGATTGTGGCGACACCGCGCCCAGATGTATTGGCGGCCAGTGATGTTGAGTACAGGGAAGAAGCCTTTGCTTGGTAGCTTGCCGCAGCCTCCTGACAGTATGTTGTCAGGAGGAATGCGGTATTTGGAGCGGCTTCGATCCTGACAACAACGAACATGATCCGACGATCCGGAGTAATCCGCGTATGGTGAAAAGCTGGAACGACAGGCTTAACACGCCAGGCATCAACGGCATCAAACCGTCGCCGCGCACGGTCGGCGATGTCGTCGAAGGCCAGTCGATGCTGGTGCCGACCGTGCGCGGCGACGGTTTGAT
>NZ_RZSB01000890.1:0-2214 GCF_004023285.1 Mesorhizobium sp. M2A.F.Ca.ET.067.02.1.1 | reverse complement strand
ACATTATAGTGGCCGGTATCGGGATCGTGGTCCGATTGCCCGCGGCCGCGATAGTCGAAGGCGATGACCTTACGGGGGATCTCCGCCTTCCTGGAAAGATGCAGCGCCAGCTCATGGAAGTCGCGGGCATTGCGGGTGAGGCCCGGCAGGCAGATGACCGGCCAGGCGTCGGCGTTTCTTTCGCCATAGATCCGGGTATGGAGCTTCAGGCCGTCAGCTGCGGGATAGAAGAAGTCGGAGAAACTTTCGTCGCTCGCCATCGGAGTGCTGTCCTCGCTGAATCGAACGGACAGCTACAGGCGAGAGTGAGGATCGTCAAATAGGAAGCATCGTATGGAAGCGTCTCACGCCGGCGGGACAGAGGGGGGCGCGAAGGAACTCGACCCTAAACGCCTTGCGGACGCCGCCTCAACTCCGTCCGTTCACAAGGTCCCCCACGATGTCGTACTTCCCCGAAATACGCATCTTGTAGACCTCGTAATTTTCCATCACGCGCTGCACGTAACTTCTTGTTTCCGTGTAAGGAATCCGCTCGATCCAATCGACCACCGCGTCCACGTCCTTGCCGCGCGGATCGCCGTATTTCGCCACCCACTGGGCGGCGCGGTTGGGGCCGGCATTGTAGCCGGCGAAGGTTAGCACATAGGAGCCGCCGAAGCGGTCGAGCTGCTCGCCGAGGAAAGCCGAGCCCAGCGTCGCGTTATAGCCGGCATCGCTCGTCAGCCGCGCCTGCGAGAAATTCATGCCGGTCTTCTTCGCCAACTGCTTGGCCGTGCCCGGCATCAACTGCAGCAGGCCGCGCGCGCCGGCGCTGGAGACGGCGCCGACATTGAACTCGCTTTCCTGGCGGGCAATGGCGTAGGCGAGCGCCTTGCCGGATCCGGAAATGTTGGCCGAATCGGGAATGACGCCGAGCGGATGCGACAGCGCGCCAACATCGATGCCGCGTTGGGCGGCGATCTTGCCGACCTTCAGCGCCATGAAATGGTTGCCTTGCTTTTCCGCCAGCACCGCAAGCAGCGCCAGCTCGCCCGGGCTGGTCAGCTGTCCGGCAAGGTCGCGATAGAGCGTCTCGGCATAGCGGTCATAGCCCGCCTCCTGCAGCCGCTTGATCGCGCTCACCGCCTCGCGCCCGTCGAAGCTCTGGCGGTCGGCCGCGCTCGGTTTCGGGTAGGCGATGTTGAGTGTCCTCAACCCCACGCGCTCGCCGGCGAGCTGGCCATAGAAGGTCGTGCCGTAGCTGGCCGCGCGCGTGAAATAATCCTTGGCGCTGCCCGGACCGCCGACTTCCGCGGCGCGGCCGAGCCAGTAATAGGCGCGCGACAGCGACACCGGTCCCTGCGCGAGCTCGGCAATGCGCTTGAAGTGGGTGGCGGCGATCGCCGGATCGTTGAGGCCGCGCAGCGCGTACCAGCCGGCATGGAATTCGGCCTCGGCGGCATTGGCCGGGCTTTCGGCCGCATGCATGGAGACGATTCTGTAGGCGGTTTTCATGTCGCCCTGATCGACCAGCTCGCGCGACAGCACACGCCGTTCCACCCACCAGGCATCGGGGTCGACCAGCGAATCGCGGTCGGTCGGCGCCTTCATCACGACAGCAGCGGCTTCAGTGAATTTCTGCTGCTTGCGCAGATATTCCGCCTCGGCGAAGAAATAGCCGGCCGAGCGTTGCGCCGCCGGCACCGCCTTCAACAGTTTGGCGGCGTTCTTGTCGCCCTTGTCGGCAGCCGCCCACGCATCCGCCAGCGGCTGAGCGCCGGCAAGACCGGCAACGAGCAGCGCGGAGGACGGCCGGTCGGCATAGAACATGCGCTCCATGCGGTAGCGATGGTCGGCCGCGGGGATCAGCGTGCCGAACTCCTTGATGATGGCGTTCTCGTCCTTGGCTTCCAGCTTTTCGCTGCGCCAGAACGGCACCAGCACCGACCGGGCCGCCGCCTGATTGCCAAGCGCCACCTGCGAGCGGGCAAGGATGATGACGCCCTCCGGCGTCAGCGGCTGGCTGCGGCCGAAAGCCTGAACCACCACTTGCGGCGGCGGGTTTTCGCGATAGAGCGCGCGTTCGCTGTTCTTGCGCAGGGCGATCGTGCCCGGCCAGCCGGGAAGCATCTTGGCGGCATCGGCAATCTCGCCGCTCGGCACCTGGTCGCCGCCATAAAGCGCGATCGCCCAGGCCAGGATGTGCCGGTCGAGCGAAGTGGCGGGCAGCGTGTC
>NZ_RZSB01000088.1:0-12302 GCF_004023285.1 Mesorhizobium sp. M2A.F.Ca.ET.067.02.1.1 | reverse complement strand
GGCATGATGCCGGCGGCACAACTAAGGAGTTCAGGGCGTAATGGCAACGATCACCCCGCAGAAGAAGTCCACCGCGGCCCGCCACGGGTTCAAGACCGGCGAGTTCATCGTCTATCCGGCGCATGGCGTCGGCCAGATCGTGGCGATCGACGAGCAGGAAGTTGCGGGTCACAAGCTGGAACTGTTCGTCATCGATTTCCAGAAGGACAAGATGCGGCTGAAGGTGCCGGTCGCCAAGGCGACCTCGATCGGCATGCGCAAGCTGTCGGAAGAGGATTATGTCGACCGCGCGCTGAAGGTCGTGCAAGGCCGCGCCCGCATCAAGCGCACCATGTGGTCGCGCCGCGCGCAGGAATATGATGCCAAGATCAATTCCGGCGACCTGATCTCGATCTCGGAAGTCGTCCGCGATCTCTACCGCGCCGACAACCAGCCGGAGCAGTCCTATTCCGAGCGTCAGCTCTATGAAGCCGCGCTTGACCGCATGGCTCGTGAGATCGCCGCGGTGAACCGCATGTCGGAGACCGAGGCGGTGCGTCTCATCGAGGTCAACCTCAACAAGGGCCCGAAGCGCGGCGCCAAGGCCGACAACGAAGAATCCGAACAGGAAGAAGCTGCCTGAGCTTTTCCCCTTTAAGTTACGAAGAACCCGGCCTCGTGCCGGGTTTTTTGTTTCTGAAAGGCCTATCGAAGGTTACGCGCCTCCCCCTTCCTTCTGCGCCTCTTCCTGGCGCAGCGAGGCGATGAAGCGTTTCGTCCGCTCGCGCTCCGGATTGTCGAACACGACCGAGGCCGGACCCTTCTCGACGATCGCGCCGGCATCGAGGAAGACGACCTCCTCAGCGATCTTGGAGGCGAGCCTGAGATCATGCGTGGCCATCACCATGGTCGTGCCCTCGCGGGCCAGTTGCCCGAGCACGTCGACCACTTCCTGAGCCAGCTCCGGATCGAGCGCCGAGGTCGGCTCGTCGCACAGCAGCACGCGCGGCGACGGCGCAAGCGCCCGGGCGATCGCCACGCGCTGCTGCTGGCCGCCCGACAGCGTCGCCGGCCAGGCATCGGCCTTGTGCGCCATCCCGACCTTTTCGAGCAGCGCCATCGCCCGCTCGCGCGCCCTCGGCTCGGGCCATTTCAGCACCGTCACCAGCCCTTCCATCACATTCTCGATGGCCGTGCGATGCGGGAAGAGCTGGAAGTTCTGGAACACCATGCCGGTCTGCAGGCGGATGCGCTGGATATCCTTTGCCGGCACCTTGCCGCCCGGATGGAACGCAAGCGTCTCCTCGCCGATGCGCAAGGAACCGGACGTCGGGATCTCCAGCAGGTTGATGCAGCGCAGAAGCGTGCTCTTGCCCCCGCCGGAAGGGCCGACCAGCGCCGTGACGCTGCCTTCGTCGATGCTGACGGTGACGCCCTTCAGGACAAGATTGTCGCCGAAACGCTTCTCGATGTTCGTGAGGCCGATCATGAATTGGCCTCCAGGAAGCCGCCATAGCGGTTGAGCCGCACCTCCAGCCGTGCCTGCAGCGCCGACAGCACCGAGCTCAGCACGAGATAGAGCGCCGCCGCCTCGACATAGAGGATCAACGGCTCGTAGGTGGTGGCAACGATGCGCTGCGCGGCCTGGAACATCTCCGGCACGGTGATGGCTGCCGCCAGCGAGGTGTCCTTGACCAGCGAGATGAAGGTGTTGGAGAGCGGCGGCACCGCGACGCGGCCCGCTTGTGGAAGTATGGTGCGACGCATCGCCTGGCTCCAGGTCATGCCGATCGAATAGGACGCCTCCCACTGGCCCTTCGGCACCGAGCCGATGACCGCGCGGATGATCTCGGAGGTGTAGGCGCCGATGTTGAGCGTGAAGCCGATCAGCGCCGCGGGAAAGGCATCGAGCAGGATGCCGACCGACGGCAGGCCATAGAAGATCAGGAAGAGCTGCACCAGCAGTGGCGTGCCGCGAAAGATCCAGACATAGAAGCGCACCAGCGCGACCAGCGGCTTCGGGCCGAACAGCCGGATCAGCGCCGTCACCAGCCCGGCGATGAGCCCGAGCGCGAAGGACAGAAGAGTGAGCGGCACGGTGAAGATCAGCGCCGCCCATAACAGCGTCGGCAGCGATTCCAGCATCAATTGCAGCCAGTGCGGCACGGGGCGCTTCTCCCTTCCAGATACGGCGGCGCGTTGCCCCGTGTGGACTGACTATCATGCAAAAACCGGCGAGCCGTCAAAGACGGCCCCAATGAGTGTCCTGTTAAAAACGGCGGGCCGTCGAAGACGGCCCGCCGGAATTCAGGCAACAGACTGTTCGGCTTACTGGGAAACGTCCTGGCCGAAATACTTGTCGGCAATCTTCTTGTAGGTGCCGTCGGCCTTGATGTCGGCCAGCGCCTTGTTGATGGCCGCGACCAGTTCCGGATCGCCCTTGCGCACGATGACGCCGGAATAGTCGGCATTCTCTTCCTCCGCGGCGATCTTCACATTGGCGTCCGGCTTGTGCTTCTTGAAATCCAGGAAGGACAGGCTGTCGTTGATGGTGGCGTCGGCGCGGCCGGTGAGCAGAAGCTGGATCGACTGGTCGAAGCCGTCGGTGCCGACGAGTTCCGCGCCGTTCTTCTCGGCAAGCTTGCCGAAATTCGAGGTCAGCGACTGCGCCGACTTCTTGCCCTTGAGATCGGCGAAGGTCTTGATGTCGGTATTGTCGCCGCGCACGATCAGCACCGCCTTCGAGGCGATGTAGGGATCCGAGAAATCATACTTGGCCTTGCGCGCGTCGGTGATGCCGACCTCGTTGATGACGGCGTCGTAGCGGTTGGCGTCGAGGCCGGCGATCAGCCCATCCCACTTGCCTTCCAGGAACTCGACCTTGACGCCGAGCTTGTCGCCGATGGCCTTGGCGATCTCGACGTCGAAGCCGACCAGCGCGTTGGATTCGTCATGATAGGTGAAGGGCGCATAGGTGCCTTCCGTGCCGACCTTGAGCACGCCGGCCTGCTTGATCTGGTCGAGATTGGCGCCGGCATGGCCGGCGGTGACCGCCAGAACCTGCAGCGTTCCGGCGATGAGAAGCGATTTAAGCCATTTCATTTTTCTGTGATCCCGTTTTGACCGGTGTGCCGGTCCGATTGTGAGAGCCGGAAACTGACAGATAGAAGGTCGCGAAATAAGGAACCACATTTCAAAAATCGACTTTCCCGGAAATCTGATTCTCAAAATCGCCCGATAACCCGCCAAGCGGCATATCGGAGCCCGCTAACAGAATGTTCCCGCCGGCAACATTTGCCCCCTCGGGCGGCGGAACCATCCATGCGCCTGACACGTTGCATGGCTGTTGTAGGGCGCGGCGGCGTCTTTTCAACCGTCATGAGCGTAATGACCGCCAACAGGAGCCGGCATGATTGAGGACGCGGCAGGACGGACACTGGTCCGGGCGGCAATGAAAGCTCCCTATCTCGAACGCGACGAGGAGCATGTCCTTGCGCTCCGCTGGAAGGAAGAGAACGACCAGCACGCGCTGCATCGGATCACCGTCGCACACATGCGGCTGGTCATCTCCATGGCCTCGAAATTCCGCCATTACGGCCTGCCGCTCGGCGACCTCATCCAGGAGGGGCATGTCGGCCTGCTTGAGGCGGCGGCCCGTTTCGAGCCCGCGCGCGAAGTGCGCTTCTCGACCTACGCCACCTGGTGGATCCGCGCCTCGATGCAGGATTACATCCTGCGCAACTGGTCGATCGTGCGCGGCGGCACCAGCTCTGCGCAGAAGGCGCTGTTCTTCAATCTCAGGCGCTTGCGCGCACGGCTGGCCAACGGCGCCGAGCCGCTCTCCAATGCCACGCTCTACCGTGAGGTCTCGGCGGCGCTCGGCGTTCCCGAAGCGGACGTGGCGATGATGGATTCACGCCTGTCCTCCCCAGACAGCTCGCTCAACGCACCGCTTGCCGACGAAAACGGCGCTGCCGAGCGGATGGATTTCCTGGTCTCCGAAGACCCGCTGCCTGACGAGATCGTCGGCGAAAGAATCGACGTCCAGCGCCGCGCCCTCTGGCTGAAGAGCGCGCTCGGCGCGCTCAACGCCCGCGAGCTTCGCATCATCGAGGAGCGCAGGCTGAGCGACGACGGCGCCACGCTGGAATCGCTTGGCGAACAGCTCGGCATCTCCAAGGAGCGTGTCCGCCAGATCGAGGCGCGTGCCATGGAAAAGCTGAAGCTGGCGCTGGTGAAGCAGAATCCGGAATTTCTGGCAGAGGCCGCCTGAGCAGCAACTTGAAGTTGTTGGCACGTCGTATTCATTGAACAAAAATATATCGCCGTTGCGGCAAAAACTTTCCTTCTTACTGTATCAGCGTATTGTGAATTCTTTAACAGACCCGCGCGCTCAACTGGTCTTTGGTGAATCCGACAGACCACAGCGGATGGGGGACTTGCCATGCTGCGATGCTGCGCCTTCCTTGCAGCCTTGATCCTCGTGGGCTTCGCGACGTTCGAAGCGCACGCTGACCGCAGGGTTGCCTTTGTGATCGGCAATTCGCAATACCGCAATATTCCGGCGCTCAAGAACCCGGACACCGACGCCAAGGACGTCTCGAAGACGTTCCGGCTGGCCGGTTTCGATGTATTCGTCGCCAAGGACGTCACCAAGCTGCAGTTCGAGGAGCAGTTCCGCAACTATCTCGCGGCCGCGGATGGCGCCGATCTCGCTGTCGTCTATTATTCGGGCCACGGGTTTCAGATCGGTGGCGTGAATTTCTTGATCCCTGTCGACGCTTCGCTCAAGCAGGCCGCCGACATCGAGGTTCAGGCGATCAAGCTCGATGACATGCTGGAGCAATTGCGCTCGAAGTCGAAAATCCAGATCATCATCCTCGATGCCTGCCGCAACAATCCGTTTCCGCGCAAGGACTACTGGCTGCGGGACCAGCTGATCACCGCTAGCGGCACCGGTCTTGCCGAGGTGAAAAGCTCGCAGAACGCGCTGATTGCCTTTGCCACCGGTCCCGATGCGATCGCCTATGACGGGACGGGCAACGCCAGTCCATTCTCATCCGCTTTTTCGCGCCGCGCGCTGGCGCCGAACCAGGAGATACGCGCGGTCATGGCCGCGGTGCGCCGCGACGTGGTCGCCGTCACCAAAGGCAAGCAGGTTCCTTGGGAGAACTCCTCGCTGATCGACGAAGTCGTGCTCATGCACCGTGCGAACAAGCCGGCGCTGCCGCCGGTGCTGGAGAGAGTCGTGCCGTCGGGGATCGGGCCGGTCGCGCTTGACCTGCCGACGCCTGTCACTGTCGACGGCAGCGCGGTCACCGTAAGCATTGAAACGCTTCCCGCGCTCGCAGGCCTGGTGCTGGACGGCAAACCCGTCGCCACAGGCGACCAGATTGCGGGCAACGACCTGCCGCGTCTGCTGATCGACCTGCCCAAGGCGTCCGACACGCAGGAACAGGTCGAAACGCTGGCCTATGCCACACATGACGAGTGGGGTGGCGTATCTCAGGGCATCCTGGTCTTGCGCCTCAAGAGTGGCGATGGCGCTGAGGGCCAGCAGAGCGCAGCGTCCCTGAAGGCCTTGCAGAAGCAACTGATGGTGGAGCGTAGCCTCCACATCACCGGTGCCGCCGAGACGATCCAGAAGAGCGACCTCAGCGTCCCGGTCGGCGTCGGCCCGGTTCCGTTGAACCTGGATTTTCCGACCGGAGACCCCGGCATCAGCCTGAAGCTCGCGAGTTACCCGGCAACAGGAACGCTGTCGCTGCCGGATCGGACGTTGTCGCCGGATTCGACCATTCTGGCCAACGAGATCCACCATTTGCGTTACGAGCCGCAGATCGGCGCCGCCGCTCCCCTCGAGGTCGGCTTCCAGATCCGCGCTGGCAAGGCGTCAAAGCCGGCCACGATGAAGCTGTCGCCAAGTGTCGACCCTTGCGACCGGGCGGCAGGCGCGCCGCTCGACCTGCAGGGCGTCGCCCCCGGCCGCCAGTCGAACGAGATCGGCGGCGGAGCGATCGAAGCCTGCGAAGCGGCGGTTAAAGCCTACCCCAATGTCGTCCGCTTCCGCTATGAGCTCGGACGGGCGTTGCTGGCGGCCGGCAAGGTCGACGAGGCCACGAAGGCCATTCAGGAGGCCGCCGACAAGGGCCATGCCCGAGCCGTTTTCGAGCTCGCCTATATGGCGGCGTCCGCAACAGGCACGGCCGCGGATGTTACGAAAGCGAATGGCCTCTATGCCCAGGCGGCCGACCAGGGCGATCCAGCCGCCATGGCTGCCTGGGGACGCGCTTTGTTCAACGGCGTCGGCGTCGAGCCGAACCCCCGAAAGGGATTGGACCTGCTGCTCAAGGCTGCGGCGATGGGGCACATCAACGCCATGAACGATCTCGCGTTGATCTTCCAGGAAGGCCGCAATGACGTGCCCGCCGATCCGGCCCGCGCTCTGGCGTTCCTCAAGGCCAGCATGGAACGGCAGGAAGTCTATTCGATGAGCATTCTCGGTCTTGCCGGGCGCCGCTTCCAGACAGCCGCTGTATGCAAGCCCAAGGTAATCACGAAGATCAGGGTGATCCGCGCGCCTGCGCCGATGATCACCCCACCTCCGGTAAAACCGGTGCCGCCCGTAATCGAGCCGGCGCCTTGGCGGGGCGGCAGTAGCGGCGATCGCCCGTCTCCTTCCAGGCAGAGCAGTACTGACGACAGCACCCCGGACAGCGGCACTCCGGATACCTCCGACAGCCCCAGCACGGGCGAACCTCCCGGCACCGACGCCAGCACCACAGGCTTTGGTGGCATCTCCACCGTCAGAGGTGGATAGCAGCCGCGACGCGTGGCCGGACCAGCCGGGACAACGCATGTCGCCATGTCGAGTGCGCGGCTTAAAGCATGTATCCCGAAAGTGTGAATCGGTTTCGGGACAAAGAAACGCGTGACCAAAAACCTACGCGCATGGAGCGAATCTGAAAGGTCGCAACGCGCTTTAGGGATTGCGCATCGCGGCAAGCTCTCAAAGCGCCGG
This sequence comes from Mesorhizobium sp. M2A.F.Ca.ET.067.02.1.1, assembly GCF_004023285.1. NCBI lineage: Bacteria > Pseudomonadati > Pseudomonadota > Alphaproteobacteria > Hyphomicrobiales > Phyllobacteriaceae > Mesorhizobium > Mesorhizobium sp. M2A.F.Ca.ET.067.02.1.1. The sequence goes on along the minus strand of NZ_RZSB01000088.1, from coordinate 5,302 downwards.
GCCGCACGAACGCGAATGCGGAGCCCTACTTGTCCGTAACGATCTTGACCTTGTCGCCGGCCGATACGCTGGCGCCCGGCGACATGGCGTTGAGCACACGGAACAGATCGAGCTTGCGGTCGACGCCGACCATTTGCGCGGCGAGCGAGCCCATGGTCTGGCCGGCCTGAACGGTGACGACCCGGATGTGCAGCGGCTTCAGCGCCGCCTTCTCGGCCGGGGTGAGCACTCGGAAGGAGCCGCTGACCGAGCGCGCGACTGGATCCAGTGCAGCGCTGGCCGAGGGCGCCGCCGTCAGCAGCCGGTAGACCTGCCCGCCGGCGCGGATCACCGCGATGTCGAACTGCCAGCCCTGAGCGTTGGCATGCGCCATCGCCGCCTCGTTGCCGTTGATCGTCTCCTGGCGCACGCTGGCGTCTTCGAGCCCCGCCACCCAGCCGCTGCGGATGTAATCCGTGAGCGACACCGACTTGTCGATCGCCACGCCGTCGAAACGGATGGCGATGTCGCCCGGCCCGGTCGCGGTGACGGCGGCCGCCGAATTGTCGATGACGAAACCGTCCGGCACGGTGAAGGAGACCCCGAGATTGGGGTGCATGAAGGTTTGGCCGCGCACATAGCCTTCTTCCGGCGTGTCGCCGTAAAGCAGACCGTCAATGCCCGCGAGGAATGCGTCGCGGTCGCGCGTGCCGACGCCGGGGGGGCCGAAATTGCGCGCAAGGCGCTGCGCCAGTTCGATGCGTTGCGGCGTGTTGGGGTGCGTCGCCAGGAAGTCGAGGCTGGCGTCGGTGGCGCCGCTGACCGAGCGGAAATCGGTATAGGCCGACATCGACTGCAGGAAGCGGCCAGCCGCGTAAGGATCGTAGCCCGCCTCGCCGATCGACTTGATGCCGATGGCGTCGGCCTGCAGTTCCTGGTTGCGCGAGAACTGCGCCAGCCGAAGCTTGCCGCGGATCAGGGCCGCCTTGGCGGTCGGGCTGTCGCCAAGCACGTCCGACACCACCTTGGTCGCCAGGCCTTCCTCGGCCTCGAGCTGCTGCCGTTGCAGCCCGTGATTCGCCGTGACGTGGCCCATCTCATGGGCGATGACGGCGGCAAGCTCGGAGGAATCATTGGCCAGCGCCAGCAGGCCGCGCGTCACATAGAGATAGCCGCCCGGCAGCGCGAAGGCGTTGACGTTGGGCGAGTTGAGGATGGTGATGCGATAGGTCTGGGTCGGGTTGGCCGACACCACGGTCAGATTGCCGACGACCTTGGCCACCATGCGTTCGAGCTTCGGGTCGGAATATTCGCCGCCATAGGTGGCGAGAATGCGCGGATGCTGCGCCTTGGCCATTTCGGCGAGTTTGGCGTTGGCGACGACATTGTCGACGGTAATCGGCTTGTCAGAGGGCTGGAAGCCGCTCTCCTGCACGTCCGGCGGCGTGAACATCTGACAACTCGCCAGCACGGCAACGCCCGCCAGCGCGAAAAATCGTGCCAGTGGCCTCATCCACACTTTCTCAGCGCCGGTCGACAGATCGGCTTCCTTTCGAAATCTTTCGGCAAATCACGGCCCCGCCGGACCAGCATGGCGGACCTAGCCATACTCCCCCGGACAAGGCAAGCAAACGCCGGATCACCCGTTGCCGGTTTGACCGTAAATTATGTCCGCTTCCGGGCAATATGTTGTGATCCGGCAACGGTGCCGCCTCGATCGCCGATATAGCGTCGGAACGCATCCGGTCCAGACTGATCGAAGAAATCGTCAGCCGGCCCGGTCGCCGCGATCCTGCCCTCATCGAGAAAGGCCACGTCCTGGCCGATGCGGCGCGCATCTTCCGGCTGATGGGTGACGAACAGCACCGTCATTTTGCGCTCGGCATGGATGCCGGCGAGAAGGTCGAGCATGTCCTCGCGCAGCGCCGGGCCGAGCGACGCGAAAGGTTCGTCGAGCAGCAAGACGGGCCGGTCACGCAGCAGCACCCGCGCCAGCGCGACGCGCTGCCTTTCGCCGCCGGAAAGCTCGCGCGGCAGCCGCTTTTCCTTGCCGGCCAGGCCGACGCGCGCCAGCGCCTCGGCGACGGCGGCGCGATCGCCATCGCCGAGCTTCAGCGACGGCGAGCGGCCGAGCCCGACATTGGCCTCGACCGTAAGATGCGCGAACAGATTGTTTTCCTGGAACACCATCGACACCGGTCGCGCCGAGGGCGGCGTGGCGCCGATATCGATGCCGCCGATCAGCACCTTGCCGCTATTAGGTGTTTCGAAGCCGGCTATCAGATTGAGCAGCGTCGACTTGCCGGAGCCGCTCGGCCCCATGATGGCGGTGATCCTGCCCGCCGCGAACTCGGCATTGACGCGGAAGGACGATTCGCCATAGCTGAACGACACGTCTTCGAGTGTGACGGTCAGCGCCTTCCCTGCCGCGATGCCGTTATCCGTCGATGTCATGCCCTTGCTTCCCGCCCCAGCCCATCGGCGACGACGACCAGCATCAGGCAAACCAGGCCGAGCAGCAAGGCGAGCCCCGCCGCGTCGGCGGTCCGGTAGCTGCCCATGCGCGCAAGCAGAAGATAGGGCAAGGTCTGCACGGAATCGCTGCCGAACAGCGCGATCACGCCGAGATCGCCGAGCGACAGCGCCATGGCGAAAGCGAAGCCGGTGGCCAAGGGCCGCCTGAGCGACGGCCAGTCGATCAGGCTGAGCCGGGTCCAGCCGGATATGCCAAGCGCCAGGCAAAGCCGCTCATGGCGTTCGCTCGCCGCGTCATAGGCTGGGCGAATGGCACGGATGGCGAAGGGCATCGCCATCACCGCGTTGACGGCGACGACCATCACCGGCGCGACGGCAAAGACATCGGTGATGTTGCGCAGCGCCAGGAACCAGCCGGCGCCAAGAACTATCGGCGGCACGACGAGCACGAAGCCGGCGCCGGTGTCGGCGGCATGCTCGAGCAGCGACATGGCGCTGCCGGCACGGCGACGCAAAGCCAATGCGCGCCGCGCCGCGATCAATACCAGCGACAGCGACACGCTGAGCAGCGCCGCGATCAAGGCGAGCCCGGCGCTAGTAAGCGTCGCGCGGCGCACCGCTTCCTCGCCCGCCAATCGGCCGAGATCGGCCTGAAGGCCCGAAACCACCGTCGCCGCCATCGGTCCGGCGACGAACAGCAGGGCGAGCGCGATGAGGCCGGCATTCAGTAGGCTTTCGATCCGGCCCGCCGAAAGGTAGCGGCGGGGCGCGACCGGCAGATTGGCGTCGCCGACCGTGTTGGCGCCAAGCCGCGTGAGCGCTGCGACCACGACGAAGGTGAGCGCGATCTGTAGCAGCGTCAGCACCACCGCACGGGCCGGATCGAAGTCGAAGCGCAGCGCCTGGTAGATGGCGACCTCGAGCGTCGTCGCGGCCGGCCCGCCGCCCAGCGTCAGCACGATGGTGAAGGACGTGATGCAGAGCATGAAGACCAGCCCGGCGACGCCCGGCAAGGCCGCGCGCAGCACCGGCCATTCGATCAGCCGGAAGGCCGGCCGGGCGCCCATGCCGAGCTGGCTCGCCAGCCGCCACTGGTCGGCGGGAATGGTGCCCAGCGCCTCCAGGAACAAGCGCGTCGCCAGAGGCAGGTTGAAGAAGACATGCGCGACCAGGATGCCGGAGAGGCCGTAGATGCCGGGCCACTCTCCGCCGCCGAACCGGGCGAAGACGCCGGCAAAGTACCCGGCGCGGCCGTAAAGCGCCAATATGCCGAGCGCCGCGACGATCGCCGGCAACGCCAGCGGCACGGTGAAGAGCTGCAGGATCAGGCGACGCCCGGGAAAGGCCGGATGCCTTGAAAGCGCGCGTGCCACCAGCAGCGCCGGCGCGACCGACAGCAGCGTCGAGAGCAATGCTTGCCACAGCGTGAAGCGGGCCACGCGCAGGAGGTAGCCGTCGAAGGCGGCGGCAGCGCCGGAGAGGTCGTGCGCGCCTTCGAGGATGAGGCCAGCGAAGGCGCCGCCGATGAGCGCGGCGATGGCCGCGAGCGCGACGACACTGGCGGTGACGCGGGAGTCACGCGCGGAGTGCACGCCGCACCATGCGAGCTTCAGCTAGGCAACGCCGCGTTCCTTCGCGCCTCCCTCTGTCCTGCCGGCCATCTCCCCCTCTAGGGGGGAGATTGGCAGCGTCGACGCCCCGCTCGATCCTGCAACGTCGGAGATGGGCGAAAGCCGGCGTGACAGCCAATCTCCCCCCTTGAGGGGGGTGAGGAGTGGTCCGCGAAGCGGACGGAAAGCCAACTGCTTGGCTTTCCGAATGACGAACGCCCGGAGCGACAGCGAAGGGCCGGGTCCGGCAGGACAGAGAGGGGGGCCTTGGCGCAAGCATCGCAGCCTACTTGCTCATCACCGCCAGCCACTCATCCGCCCACGCCTTGCGGTTGGCGGCAACCTCCTCCGGGCTGAACAGCAGGGTCTTGGTCGGCTTGACCAGTTTGTCGAAGGCCGGGTTGAGCGGCTTGTCGGTCTTGCCGGCCGGGAACATCCAGTTGGTTTCCGGGATGACGTCCTGGAATTTCGGCCCGGTCATGAAGGCGATGAACTTTTGCGTCAGCGGGTTCTTGGCACCCGTCGTGGTGATGCCGGCAACCTCGATCTGCAGGTATTCGCCTTCCTCGAAGGACGCCGCCTGATAGCGCTCGGTGTTCTCGGCCACCATGTGATAGGCCGGCGAGGTGGTGTAGGAGAGCACCATCGGCGCCTCGCCCTTGGTGAACAGGCCATAGGCCTCGCTCCAACCCGGCGTCACCGTCAGCACTTTCGTCTTGAGCTTGGCCCAGGCCTCCGGCGCCTTGTCGCCATAGACAGACTTCACCCACAAGAGCAGGCCGAGGCCGGGCGTCGAGGTGCGCGGATCCTGGATGACGATCTTGTCGGTGCCGCTACCCTCGATCAGGTCCTTCAGGCTCTTCGGCGGGACTTTTAGCTTCTGCGTGTCATAGACGACGGCGAAATAGCCATAGTCGAACGGCACGAAAGTGTCGTCGCTCCAGCCGCCCGGCACGTTGATACCCGAGACGTCGCCATGCGGCGCGAACAGCCCGCTCGCCTTGGCGTCCGCGGTCAGGTTGGTGTCGAGGCCGAGGACGATGTCGGCCTTGGTGCCGGCGCCCTCGAGCTTGACGCGGTTGAGCAGCGCGACGCCATCGGCGACCGAGACGAATTCGAGATCGCAGCCACATTCGGCTTCGAATTCCTTCTTCACCGCCGGTCCGGGCCCCCAATCGGCAGTGAAGCTTTCATAGGTATAGACGGTGAGCTTGTCCTTGGCTACGGCAGGCGCTACA
>NZ_RZSB01000889.1:0-2215 GCF_004023285.1 Mesorhizobium sp. M2A.F.Ca.ET.067.02.1.1 | reverse complement strand
TCGGAAGAGACCGCCGATGACCACGCCAGGCTGTCGGCCCGCCGCACCTTCGTCGTCGACCCGATCGACGGCACGCGCGGCTTTCTCGACGGTCTGCATTCCTGGTGCGTCAGCGTCGCCGTGGTCGAGGACGGCCGCTCGCTCGCCGGCGTGCTCGAATGCCCGGCCAAGCATGAGACCTACTGGGCGCTGCCGGGCGAGGGCGCCTATCTCAACGACAAGCGCATCCATGTGCGTCCGCTGGGTCAGAGCGTCGATATCGGCGGACCCAAGACGCTGGTCGACTTGATGCCGGAGGCCTGGCACGACAGGCTGCGGCGGGCCGCCTACATCCCCTCGCTTGCTTATAGGCTGGCGATGATCGCCGCCGGCAAGCTCGATGCGACCTTCGTCAAGCCGAATGCGCATGACTGGGACATCGCCGCCGCCGATCTCATCCTCGCCGAGGCTGGCGGTGCACTGCTTGATCGCGCTGGCAAGCCGCCGCGCTATGCCGGCGAGGTGATCAATCACGGCGCGCTCGCGGCCGGCAGCGGCGAACTGCTTGGCGTGCTCGCCGGTGTAATTGCCCGCATTGACCAAGGGTGAGTCGGCCCACAGTTCCAAAATCGTCTGCTTTGGGCTAAACGTTTCACAAAATTCATGAATCTGCGAAGGATCGGCATGGCCGTGGAAGACGGAAAGAAACAGCTTTTGCACCTGGTTTTCGGTGGAGAGCTGAAAAAGCTGGGTGGAACCGAGTTTCGTGACCTGGACGCGCTCGACATCGTCGGAATCTACCCCGACTATCAATCGGCGCACACTGCGTGGAAGGCGAAGGCGCAGGCCAGTGTCGACAATGCCCATATGCGTTATTTCGTTGTTCATCTGCACCGTCTGCTCGATCCAGAAACAAAGGTCGGCGGTTGACGTCGATGGAGCATGAGGCGGTGAAAGGGGCGACCAGGCGGCGCGCTGCCAGACGCGGCGGAACGCGTACGCTGTGGCGGCGCATCCGCGAGCCGTTGGCGCAGTCGGGGTTCGTCAAGAATTTCATCGCCAGCCTGTTCGCCTGGTTCCTGCGGCTGATTCGCCTCACCAGCCCGCTTGTCGAAGGCTCGACGAAGGTTGCCGGCGGCGCTTATGCGCATCTCGAGCCCGGCATCATCGCGCTCTGGCATGGCCAGCAACTCCTGACCCCTGCCTATTACCCCAAGGGCCGGCCGCTGGTCGCCATGGTCTCGCGCAGCGCCGACGCCGAGCTCCAGGCACTGATGCTCGAGAAATTCGGCATCGAGGCGGTGCGCGGTTCCGGCGGCCGCAACAGTTCGAACCACCTCGACAAGGGCGGCGCCAAGGCCTTGATCGCGCTCAAGAGGTCGCTCGTGATCGGCAAGAACGTCGCCATGATCGCCGACATTCCGAACGGCAAGCCGCGCGAGGCCGGGCTTGGCATCGTTCTTCTGGCAAGGCTTTCCGGCCGGCCGATCCTGCCTTCGGCTATCGCCACCAGTCGCCGCAAGGTGCTTGAGAAGAGCTGGGACAAGACCACCATCAACCTGCCTTTCGGGCGCTCCGCGGTTATCGTGGGCCCCCCGGTCTTCGTGCCGGCCGATGCCGACGATGCCGAGATGGAGCGCAAGCGCCAGGAGGTCACCGCCTCCCTCAACGCCGCGACGGCCGAGGCCTATCGCCTCGTGGATGGCGGCAAATGAGCGAGCGCTGGGCGCGTGCGGCCCTGACCGCCTACCGCTATGCGGGGGCGGCCGCCTATCCGCTGATCGGTCCTTATGTCGCCTGGCGGGCCTCGCGCGGCAAGGAGGATCGCGCCCGGCGCCGCGAGCGCTATGGCGTCGCCGGCCGGCCCCGGCCGGAAGGGCCGGTGATCTGGATCCATGCGGCAAGCGTCGGCGAGACGATCGCGGTGGTGCCGCTGGTCGAGAGCATCCTCGACTACGGCGTCAACGTCGTCCTGACCACCGGCACCGTGACATCGGCCAAGGTCGCCGACGAGCGCCTCGGCAGCCGCATCATCCACCAATATGTGCCGCTCGATCTCAAGCCCGCGGTAAGCCGTTTCCTCGATCACTGGCGGCCGGAACTGGCGATCATCGCCGAATCGGAAATCTGGCCGATGACCATCCTGGAACTCGGCGCCCGCAATGTGCCGCAGGTTCTGGTCAACGGCCGGCTGTCGGACCGCTTCTTCCACGAGGTGAAGGAGCGGTCCGACAGC
>NZ_RZSB01000888.1:0-2215 GCF_004023285.1 Mesorhizobium sp. M2A.F.Ca.ET.067.02.1.1 | reverse complement strand
GCCCGGCGCGGTCGAGACCTGGAAGTTCTCGCCCTGGTTCCGGTAGATTTGCACGGCGCCGGAAAGGTCCAGCGCCTTGTCGTCGCGCGCGATCTTGATGGGCTCGACGGCGAAAGCCGGCATGGCCGCAAAAAACGTGACGACGACCGCCAGGATAAGGGCGAACAGCGACGCTAATCGCGAAAAATTCGTCACATTCAGCCCTTCGTTCCATCACCCGGCGGATCGTCCGCGATCCGGGCGTAGAGGTAGTGATCCTGCCAGATGCCGTTGATCCTGAGATAGGATCGCAGAAGTCCTTCGCGCCGGAATCCGGCTTTTTCAAGCACGCGGATCGACCGGGCGTTTTCGGGAATACAGGCAGCCTCGATCCGGTGCAACCTCAGCGTATCGAAGGCGAAACGCGACACCAGCTTGACCGCCTCGGTCATCAGGCCGCGGCTGCCGAAGCGTTCGCCGATCCAGTAGCCGATATGGCCGCTCTGCGCGACGCCGTGGCGGATGTTGCCGAGCGTGATGCCGCCGGCAAGCTTGCCGCTCGATTTCTCGAAGATGAAGAAAGCGATGGCCGTGCCCTGCGCGTAATCCTCGCGGTACCGGCTGATGCGCAGCCGCCAGGCGGTGCGGTCGAGCTCGTCCGGCTGCCAGCGCGGCTCCCAGGGCTCGAGGAAGGCGCGGCTTTCGCCGCGCACCGTCGACCATTCGCGATAGTCATTGGTCAGCGGCACGCGCAGCGTGACCTTTTCGCCCTTCAGTGCCGGCAGGTCGCGGCGAAAGAAAGGGAGCGCGAACACGGCTCTGGAACGGAGCTAGACGGCGAGCCTGCGGGCCGTCGTCTGCGGACCCGCAAGCGATTCGAGGATCGCCTCGTAGGGCGCAAGCGTGCCCACGGGGCCGACCGCAGTCAGCGTCGGCTTGGTCGAGAACAGCCGCGAGGAGAGGTCGGTCAGCCGCTCGACGGTCAGCGCCGAAAGCCGCTCCATCAATTCCTCCTTGGCGATCGGCCGGCCGAACAGGACCATCTGCCTGGCGATCTGAGATGCGCGGCTGGCCGGGCTTTCGGCCGACATGATGAGGCCGGCGCGATATTGCGCGCGCGCCCGGTCGAGCTCTTCCTGCTGGATGCTCTGGCCGGCCTTCTGCAATTCGTCGATGATCACCGGCACCAGCTTGGCGATGTCGCTCTGCCCGGTGGCGGCGTGCACGCCGAAGATGCCGGTGTCGGAAAAACCCCAGTGGAAGGCATAGACCGAGTAGCAGAGGCCGCGCTTCTCGCGCACTTCCTGGAACAGCCTGGACGACATGCCACCGCCCAGGATCATCGACAGCACCTGCGAGGCGTAGAAGTCGCGCACATGATAGGCGCGGCCCTCGAAGCCGAGCACGATCTGCGCATCCATCAGGTCGCGGTCCTCGCGGAAGTCGCCGCCGACATATTGCGCGTATTGCGGGATATTGCCCGCCGCCTTGGCGCGGAAGCCGCCGAGTTTCTTCTCGACCTCGCGCACGAAATTGTCGTGCTTGATGTCGCCGGCCGCCACGAGGACCATGCGCTCGGCATCGTATTGCCGCTCGATGAAGTCGTGCAACTGTCCGGAAGTGAAGGACTTGACCGTCTCCGGCGTGCCCAGGATCGAGCGGCCGATGGTCTGGTGCCGGAAGGCGGTTTCGGTGAAACGGTCGAAGACGATGTCGTCGGGCGTGTCGTGGGCGGCGCCGATCTCCTGCAGGATCACATGCTGCTCGCGCTCCAGCTCGTCGGGATCGAATTCGGATTCCTGCAGGATGTCGGCCAAGATGTCGACCGCCAGCGGCACGTCGTCGGAAAGCACCCTGGCATAATAGGAGGTCGTCTCGACGCTGGTGGCGGCGTTGATCTCGCCGCCGACATTCTCGATTTCCGAGGCGATCTGGAAAGCGCTGCGGCGCTTCGTGCCCTTGAACGCCATGTGCTCGAGCAGATGGGCCATGCCATGCTCTTCGTCGCGCTCGTTGCGGGCGCCGGACTTCACCCAGGCCCCTAGGGCAACCGATTCGATGCTTGGAAGGGTTTCGGTGGCGACTGTCAGGCCGTTCGACAGACGGCTTACCTCAACACCCATATGGCAAGTACTCCCTAACGCGCCGCCCGCGAGTGGCGGTTCACGTAATCTTCCACCATTTTCAAGTCGGATGGAAGTATCGTGTATTTTTCGTCGGCTGTCATCAAACCGCC